>JAYUBK010000030.1:0-2622 GCA_043740835.1 Chloroflexota bacterium | reverse complement strand
AGCCCGGCGACCGTGAGGCTGGTGCCGTCGACGGCGATGGAACCCTTCTCGGCGACGAAGCGGGCGAGAGCCTTTGGCAGTTCGATCGTCACCTCCCGGCCGAGTTCGACCTCGGAGACCGCGAGAACCCTCGCCGTGCCGTCGACGTGACCCTGGACGAGATGGCCATCCAGGGGCTGCTGGAGCGTGACGGGCCTCTCCAGGTTGACCTGGCTGCCGATGGCGAGCTCGCCAAGGTTGGTGCGGGCGAACGTCTCGGGAACGACATCGGCGAAAAAGACGTCACCTTCAACCTGTGTGACCGTCAGGCAGGCCCCATTGACAGCCACCGAGCCGCCCACGGCCAGGCCCGGCGTGACGGCGGGCGACTCGACAGCGAGGCGCCCGGGCGCCTTTTCCGCCACCCTGCCAAGGGCGCTAACGATCCCTGTGAACATTCCCGGCGATCCTCAGGTCGGGGCCAAATGCCTTCCATTCAACCTCGGTCAGTCGCGTCGCGTCGGCGATCTTGGCGAACCCCAGGCCGCCCACCGGACCGGGGGCGTCACGGCCGCCGATGACGATCCCGCCCAGGTAAGCCACCACGCGGTCGACGAGGCCGCGCCGGAAAAGTTCGCCATGCACCTCCGACCCACCCTCCACCAGGACACTCAGCATCTTCCGCGACCCGAGGAGGTCGATGAGAGCCGCCAGGTCCACCCGCCGGGCGACGCCGACCCCCGCCGGCAGAAGCGCGACCTCGGCGCCAGCTTCCTGGAGCCGCTGGACGTCGGCCGGGCTGGCTCGCTCGGTCGTCGCAATCAGCGTCGTGCCCCCGAGAGCCGGGTCGAGGACCCGCGCCGTGGGCGGTATGCGCAGGCGAGAGTCGACGACCACCCGCAGGGGCTGGCGCGGGTTGCCGATCGATCTGGGACGAGCGGTCAGCTGCGGATCGTCCTCGATCACCGTGTTGACCCCGACGAGAATGGCGTCGTGCTGATGGCGGAGGCGGTGTACGTCCTCCCGTGCCTCCTCTCCCGTGATCCAGCGCGAGTCGGCGGTCGTCGAGGCGATCTTGCCGTCGACGCTCATGGCCCACTTGGCTGTCACGTATGGCCGGCCCGTGCGGCGGTGAACCGAATAGAAGTTGATGAGTTGCGCGGCCTCCTCGCGCATGAGGCCCTCCTCGACCGCCACGCCTCCCTCGCGGAGGCGTGCGATGCCCATGCCGCTGACACGCGAGTCAGGATCCCCTATCGCGATCACCGCCCGGCTGAGGGCGGCCGCGACGACGGCGTCCGCACAGGGCGGCGTGCGGCCGAAATGACTGCAGGGTTCGAGCGTGACGTAGATCGTGCCCCCGCGAGCCCGGGCGCCCGCCTGAGCGAGCGCGTTGGGCTCCGCGTGAGGTCCCCCGTCAAGCTCGTTGTAGCCCTCGCCGGCCAACTCGCCCCCGCTGTCGAGGACAACACATCCGACCATCGGATTCGGACTGTTACGGTGCTCCGCCAGGGCCGCCAGCTCGAGGGCGCGCGCCATCCAACGCCCATCGGCGGCCGAAAACGCCTCCTGATTCACGCCTTCCTGCTCACGAGATCCTCCACGGCAAACCCGCCTGCTTCGGAGCAGATCCGGCTGCCGCACCCATCTGGACCGGGTCGTGACGGCGCTGCCCCTTCAGGCGCGGGCGCGGATCTGTTGAAAGCAGTCCTGACAGTACACGGGGCGGCCCTGCGTGGGCAGGAATGGCACCTCGGTCTGGCTGCCGCAGACCGCACAGGTGACCTGGTGCATCGACCGGGTCCCGTCACCCGACCGGCCCTCGCGCTTCAGCTGCCGGCACTCGGGGCAGCGGCCCGGCTCATTGACCAGACCCTTCGTCTGGTAGAACTCCTGCTCGCCTGCTGTGAATGTGAATGAGATCGAACAATCACGGCACGCAAGCGTCTTGTCGGCATAAATTGCCACCCGCACCCTCCCTTCCTTCCGCAACGAAACACGCCTGGTTCCCTGGGTTCCTCCGCCGAGCCAAACGGCATCGGCTACCCGGGAAAGATCGACGCAGGAGTATAGCAACGGGGCCGGAAATGTAAAAGGCCGGGCGCAATGGCGCCCGGCCTTCCTTATTGACAGCCGTAATAGGGTCTTTTTGAGATCTTCGTTGTCTGCCGGCAAGCGAAATCGGATCCGCTTTCCCGAAACTCCCCAGATGTTCTGAAGAGTGAGTTATAGGTGGACAAGCCCTCGGCCTATTAGTACCGCTCAGCTCAAGACATCACTGTCCTTACACCTGCGGCCTATCAACCTGGTGGTCTACCAGGGGCCTTACCCGGTTATCCGGTGGGAGACCTTATCTTGAAGTTGGCTTCGAACTTAGATGCTTTCAGCTCTTATCCAAACCGGACATGGCTACCCGGCGCTGCCACTGGCGTGACAACCGGTACACTAGCGGTCCGTTCAACCCGGTCCTCTCGTACTAGGGTCAACCCTTCTCAAGTCTCCTGCGCCTACGGCGGATAGGGACCGAACTGTCTCACGACGTTCTAAACCCAGCTCGCGTACCGCTTTAATCGGCGAACAGCCGAACCCTTGGGACCTGCTCCAGCCCCAGGATGCGATGGGCCGACATCGAGGTGCCAAACC
>JAYUBK010000029.1:0-2635 GCA_043740835.1 Chloroflexota bacterium | reverse complement strand
GCCCTGGAAATCGCCCGAGCCGGTCGCGCACAGGCGGAGAAGGACTTCATCGAAGAACTCGCGATCCCCAGCATCGGCTCTCTTTCGGAGCACGCGGCGGCCTGCCGCCGTAACGCCGAGTGGCTCGTCGAGCGCTTCGTGCGGATGGGCATGCATGCACGCCTTGTCGAGGGGCCCGGGCATCCGACCGTCGAGGCCGAATGGATCGGGCGGCCGGGTGCGCCGCTCTTCACAATCTACGGCCACTACGACGTCCAGCCCGCCGACCCGCTGGAGGAGTGGCTGTCGCCGCCGTTCGAGCCCGAGGTGCGGGACGGATTCATCCACGCCCGCGGCGCCACGGACAACAAGGGCAACCATTTCGCCTGCCTCAAGGCGATGGAGTATTGGATGTCGGCCGGCGGGCCGCCCCTGAATATCCGCTTCCTCATCGAGGGCGAGGAGGAGGGAGGCGGACCTGTTCTGCCCGGGCTCCTGGCGAGGGACGGTGAGCGCCTCAAGAGCGACTACACGTTGATCGCCGACGGCACTTTGTTGCAGTTACTGACCGGCCTCCGGGGAGTTCTCTACACCGAGATCGAGGTCATCGGACCAGCCATCGACCTCCATTCGGGCGGCTTCGGTGGGTTTGCCCCGAACCCCTTCAACACCCTGGCCCACATCCTCTCGGCGCTCAAGGGCAGGGACGGTCGGATCGGGATCCCGCACTTCTACGACGGTGTTCTCCCGCCCTCCGAGGAGGAGCTGGCGTCATGGAAGCAGTTCCCCATCACCGAGGAGATGATCCTGCGAGTGACCGGCGCTCCGGCCCTCGAGGGTGAGCTGGATTACTCCCTCCCCGAGCGAGGCTGGAGCCGGCCGACGCTCGACGTCCACGGAGTCATGGGCGGCTTCACTGACGAGGGCACCAAGACCGTCATCCCGGCGAAGGCGACGGCGAAGGTCTCGATGCGCCTGGTCCCGGACCAGGACCCTCAGGCGATTCTCGAGAACCTGCGCCAGTTCGTTGCGGAACTGGCGACTCCGGGCACGCGCACGAAGGTGACGGCCCTGGGCGAGGGTGGCGGTCGCGGCCTGCTTATCGACTCCTCGCACCCGGGCATCGGAGCCGCCTCGCGAGCCTTCGAGAAGTCCTTCGGCAGGCCACCCTTCCTGGTCCGCGCGGGCTATTCAATCCCGGTCGTGGCCGACTTCGCCAGGCACGTCGACACGCATCTCTTCGTCACCGGCTTCGGTACGGAAGAGGATGGAGCCCACTCGCCAAATGAGCGCCTCAGCCTCGAGAACTTTCACCTGGGCACCGAGATGGTCATCCACCTGATGCAGGAGTTGAGCCAGGTCTGACCGTAGCCAAAGGGACGCTCCGACGTTTTGATTCATGACAGACATGCGCCGCCTGCTGATCGTCCTGGTGCTCGTCCTTGCCGCCTGCGGTCCGCGCCCTCACGGCAATGAGGCCAAGGTGGTGCCGAGCCTGAGCCCGACGGCCACCGCGCAGCCGACCGCGACACCGGTTGACGCGGCCTTTCCGGAGAAACCCAACGTGGGGTACCTGAAGATGACGGGCGCCGTCGGTTGGAGCTACGCGTGGGGTCGCAACGGGGCCGCGCGCGCCTATCGAACGGCCAACGCCGGGATCGACTGGGTCCCGCTCTCGTTGCCGGATTCGGTCGTGGGAATGTTCGCTCTGGACGCGGACCACGCCTGGGTCGTGCTCGGAGGGGCCAGGGGGGCGATGGTGGAGGCCACTAGCGACAGCGGGAGGTCGTGGTTGGCCGCGAGCCCGCTCGGAATCCCAGCCGTCGTCGCCGACACCACATTCACGGATCCCCTCGTGGGCTCGCTGAGCGTGGTTGGCGCAGACGGTGCCTCCGCCTCGTATGTGACCGGGGATGGGGGGCGGACCTGGGCGGCCCTCGCCCTGCCGGCGGCGCCGGGATGTCCGGGCCGCTTCCTGACAACCTTCTCGGACCGCCTGCACGGCCTCCTGGTCCCGGAGGCCTGCGCCGCGCCGGCGGGCCTGTGGCGCACCGACGACGGCGGCTCCTCATGGGTTTCCGTCGTGTTGCCGCCAGCCCCCTGGACGGGGCCGGGTGCAACTCTGTTCAGCCTCCAGGTTCCGGTCCTGCACGGCCAGGACGGCTGGATGGTGGGTGCGGGAGGAGTCACGACCGGCGCCAACGCGCTGCAACACGCCTGGCTCTACAGGACCCATGACGGCGGTCGCACCTGGACCGAGGCGGGCCTTCCCGCCACTCCCGGGCCCAACCGGGACTTCAGCCGTGCGCCCAGCCTATGGTTCGCGGGCTACGTAAACGGGGACAACGAACGTGCTTTCCTCTATCACAGCGCAGATGCTGGGAGCAACTGGAACCGGGTTCGGGAGTTGCCCTTCAACCCGCGCGGGCTTCAGTTCAATGACGACCTGCACGGCTATGCGGCGGGGTTCGATGCGATCTGGGTGACGGCCGATGGTGGCAGGACCTGGGGTAACAGCAACTCCCGAGCCTGAAAGGCAGACTCGGTACGCTTGGCGGGTGCTTGAAGAATCAATCAAAATGGCGCGCTCGAGCCGTCCGCAGGCGGAGCAGGACCTCTTCAGCTTTCTCCGGATCCCCAGTGTGAGCAGCCTCCC
>JAYUBK010000028.1:0-8724 GCA_043740835.1 Chloroflexota bacterium | reverse complement strand
TCCTGGGATATCAGCTGAAGACGGCCGGAGCGGCCGGATATTTCTTCCAAAAGTCGCTTTACACGCTTTTCATGCTGGCGGCCGTCTGCGCGGGAGTTGTCCTCCTCGCCGGGTTGACCCATCACTTTGCAATGGTGGGAGCTCGAGCTCCGCGCCAGGTCGTGACCGCCGCCTTTGCGCTGCTCCTGGCCTGGACGGTCACCGGGCTCGTAACCCCGGCAAACCCCGGCCGCCTCTACCTGGCCGGCAACGCTCGCCACATCGACCCGGCCGAGATGAGCAGGTTGCTTGCGGACGACTCGGGCAGCACCGCTCCGGAGGTGGTGTGGAATTCCGACCCTGATCCGATCTACGACTACTACGCCTCGCGGATTGCCGCCGCGCTTTCGCTGCGCGAGTCGCGGGCGAGGTTTGACCTCATCGTGGAAAACGTGTTCGCCCAGGACCCCGTTTCACTGCTCGGGTTCGTGCGAGCGAGTCCGTACGGAGTGAGGATCGTGACCCGCGATCCCGACCTGGCGGTCAGGCTCCGGCAGGCCGGCTTTGATGCCGCGGACCTCGACCGACTCGACATCGAGGTGGTCCAGGGGACGCTTGACAGAGGGCCTTCCCGGCATGGTACGGACATCGCTCTCCGCTCGCTGCTCACCCGCCTGTTCGGGCACCATCGTGTCGCTGGCGCCTGACCGCCTACCCTGTAGTCGAGCTCCTGGCGCTTGGGCCGCCACCCGATCGGAGGTGTTGTCTTGCCGGCGTGGGAGAAAATTGAGGTAGCCCCATGAGCAAGCCTGTCGCCAGCACGCTATTCACGTCCGAATCGGTGACCGAGGGCCATCCCGACAAACTCGCCGACCAGGTTTCGGACGCCGTCCTCGATGCCATCCTTGCCAAGGACCCCCTGGCGCGTGTTGCCTGCGAGACTGCGCTCACGACGGGGATGGTGATGGTCATGGGCGAGATCACGACCGACTGCTACGTCGACATCCCCCGGATCATCCGCTCGACAGTACGGGAGGTCGGGTACACCCGTGCCAAGTACGGGTTCGACGCCGAGACCTGCGGGATCCTCGTCAGCATCGATGAGCAGTCACCGGACATCGCGCAGGGCGTCGACGTCGGTGGAGCGGGGGACTCGGGAATGATGTTCGGCTTCGCCTGCGACGAGACGCCGGAGTTGATGCCGCTCCCAATAACACTCGCCCACCGGCTCGCTCGCCGCCTCGCCGAGGTGCGCAAGACCCGTTTGCTGCCGTACCTGCGTCCCGACGGCAAGGTGCAGGTCTCGGTCGAGTACGGGGCCGACGGACGCCCGGCTCGCGTTGCCACCGTCGTGATCTCCGCGCAACACCACGATGAGATGAAGCTCGAGGACATCCGTCGCGACATCCTCGCCCAGGTCGTCGAGCCGGTCATCGGGCCGGAACTTCGCGACGACGGCTTTCGATGCCTCGTCAACCCTACCGGCCGCTTCGTGATCGGCGGGCCCGCCGCCGACGTCGGCCTCACGGGGCGCAAGCTGATGGTTGACACCTATGGCGGCTATGCGCGCCACGGCGGCGGCTGCTTCTCGGGCAAGGACCCGACGAAGGTCGATCGCGCGGGCTCGTATGGCGCTCGCCACCTCGCCAAAAACATCGTGGCGGCCGGCCTCGCCACCCGCTGCGAGGTCCAGCTGGCCTATGCGATCGGGGTCGTCAAGCCGGTCGCGCTGGCCATTGATACCTTTGGAACGGGCACGGTCGCTGCCGAGGACCTGACCAGAGCCGTTGAGAAGCAGTTCGATCTCTCGCCACTCGGGATCATCAAGGAGCTCAACCTGCGCCGCCCGCTCTTCCGGCCGACGGCTGTATATGGCCATTTCGGGCGCACCGACATCGACGCTCCTTGGGAGACGACCAACCGGGCCGCGGATTTGAGAGCAGAGCTCGGCGCCTGAATGCAAGCCCCTCGCGAATGCTTGCCGCAGCCGCATTAGTGGCAAGCCCAGTCTTTGCCGTCATCCCAGCCGGGGGGGCCGGTTCGCGGCTCTGGCCGTGGTCAACCCAGGCCATGCCAAAGCACCTCCTGGACCTCGACGGAAGCGGCCGAACGCTTCTCCAGCAGACGCACGACCGGGTCAGCAAGGTGACAGACGAGGTCTTCGTCCTCACCGAGGCGCGGCAGGAGGACGCCATTCGCGCCCAACTGCCGAACCTCGATCATGCGCACGTCATCGTCGAGCCCACGGCACGGGGCACGGCGAACGCCCTTGGTCTGGCGGCGATGACGCTCGCCGAGCGCGACCCTTCGGCGTTGATGGTGTCGCTACCGGCGGATCACATCATCCAGGGAGTTCCCGCCTACAACGCGGCGCTGCGGCGCGCAATCCGAATCGCGGAGGCTTCAGACCACCTCGTGACGATCGGTCTCAAGCCCACCCGCCCGGCCACGGGCTACGGCTACATCCGGGCCGGCAAGCCGGTCCGCCACGGCCGTGACGACGCCTTCACGGTTGCCCAGTTCGTCGAGAAACCCTCCGCCGACAGGGCCGAAAAGTACGTCGAGGCCGGCGACTATTTCTGGAACCTCGCCATGTTCAGCTGGCGCGCGACGGCCTTCCTCGAGGAGCTCGAACGCGTGGCTCCCGAACATCACGACGGACTGCGCAGCGCCGTCTCGGCGCGCCGCGCCGGCAGGGAAGCGCAGGCGGCCCGCATCTACTCCGATCTCCCGAATGAGGCGGTCGACTACGCCGTGATGGAGCGCACAAACCGCCTCCTGCTCGTCCCGGCGACCTTCGGCTGGCTGGACGTGGGCTCCTGGAGCGAGCTCCATGAGATCCTGCTCAAGGACGCCAACGGCAACGCCATCGACGGCGATTCCGTCCTCATCGAGAGCTCCGGAAACCTCTTCTCCGCCCCCGGCAAGGTGGTCGCCGCGATCGGGATCCGCGACCTTATCGTGATCGACACTCCACATGCCCTCCTGGTCCTTCCGCGCTCTCGGGCGCAGGACGTGAAAATGGTTGTCGATCAACTCAGGAGGGCTCGGAAATCCAAGTACCTTTAGCAGGGTGTTGAAGCCGTCCATCAAGTTCGGCACGGACGGCTGGCGAGGGATCATCGCCGATGACTTCACCTACGCCAACCTGCGTCTCGTGGCCCAGGGAGTGGCCGAATACCTGAAGTCCCGCAGTGCCGATCCGCTCGCGGTCGTCGGCTACGACTGCCGCTTTGGCGCCGAGGCATTCGCCGAGGAGGCGGCCCGGGTGCTCGCCGGGAACGGCGTTCGCACGCTCCTGTTCGACAGGCCTTCTCCCACCCAGGTCGCCAGCTGGACGGTAATCGACCGCAAGGCCCAGGGCGCCGTCGTCATCACCGCCAGCCATAACCCCTGGCTTTTCAACGGCGTCAAGTACAAGCCCGAGACGGGCAGCTCGGCGCCGAACGAGGTCATCCAGGACCTCGAGCGCCGGATCGCCGAGCTCGACGAGGGCCAGGTCAGGCGCGCCGACCTCACCGAAGCCAAGGCTTCGAGGGTCATTCAAACCTACGACCCCCGTCCCGCCTACTACGAGCAGATCGGCCGGATGATCAACCTCGAGGCCATCCGGTCAGCCGGCCTCGACATCGTCCACGAATGCATGCACGGGAGCGGCTACGGCTATGTCACCGAGCTGATCGGCGGCGGCTCCACCCGCATCATGGAGCTTCACGCCGAGCGCAACCCCTTCTTCGGCGGTGTCAACCCCGAGCCGATCACTCCTAACCTGACCACCGCCCTCCAAACGATGAAAGCCGGGGGTCACGACCTCTGCATCGCCACCGACGGTGACGCCGACCGGCTTGGCATCATCGACGAAACCGGCCGCTTCATCAATCAGCTCCAGGTCTACGCACTGCTCATGCTCTACCTCTTCGACAAGCGCGGCATGCGCGGTCCGGTCGTCAAGACGGTGAACATGACGTCAATGGCCGACAAGCTCGGTAAGGAATTCGGAATCGAGGTATTCGAGCTTCCGGTGGGCTTCAAGAACGTGGCCCCGAAGATGATGGAGACCAACGCCGTGCTCGGCGGCGAGGAATCCGGAGGCTTCGCGATCCGGGGCCACATCCCGGAAAGGGATGGAATCCTGGCCGGTCTCTGCTTCGCGGACATGATCATCCAGTATCAGAAGCCGATCAGCCAGATCCTCGCCGACCTCGAGGCGCGGGTCGGACCGCACTCCTACGAGCGCCGCGACATCGCGATGCCGCGCGAAACGTATGCCCAGGACCGCGAACGGATCATGAAGACCATGCGCGAGCGGGAGCCGCGGGAGATTGACGGCCAAAAGGTCGAGCGGATCCGCGACGACGACGGGTTCAAATTTTACCTGGCCGACGGCAGCTGGGTCCTGATCCGCATGAGCGGCACCGAGCCGCTGATCCGCATCTACTCGGAGGCTGCCTCCCAGGAGGCCGTCACGGCGCGGCTCGACACGATCCAGGAGTTGATAGGAGTGGGGCCGGGTGGAAGCGGTTAGGAAGGCGGCGGGCACCAGGGTTGAGAAGCCCTGGGGGTATGAGATCCGGTGGGCGATAACGGACCGCTATCTCGGCAAGATCCTCCACGTCAATGCCGGCGAGGCGCTGTCGCTCCAGTACCACGACCGGAAGGACGAGTGCATCCTCGTCGTCAAGGGCGAGATGGATTACGACATGGGCGGTCCCGAAGGAGACCTGCGCCGCCATCGCCTTGTGGAGGGCGACACCGTCCACGTGACTCCGGGGACCAGGCACCGGATGACGGCCGTCACCGACTGCGACATCTTCGAGGTCTCGACTCCCGAGATCGACGACGTCGTCCGCCTCGAGGATCGGTATGGACGCGCCGGCACGTAGCTTCCTGGCACCCAGCTCCTTGGCATGAAGATTCCGCCACCGAATGACGACCACGTCCCGACGCTGACGCTCGGCGGCGCAGCGGTCGTCCGCGACAGGCGCTTCCTCGTCTTCGCCGGCGCCATTCTCATCGCCCTCAGCCTCGGCTTCAAATCGGAGCTTGTCGACCCCGGCCATGCCTGGTGGCTCGCGGCCGGCCTCGTCGCGATCGCCGCGCCCGTGATCCTCGCTTACCTGCGGGTCGATCCCGGTCCGCGCCTGCCCGCGATCGAGCACTACGTCCCCGCCGTCCTCGGCGCGCTGGCGGTCGCCGGCCTCTCCCTGATCCTCCCCGAGTGGTGGAAGTTCGCACTGGCCGCGGCCGTCTTCGGCGCCGGGTTCGCCATCTCCGCGCGACTCGACTACCTCAGCCTGAGCGGCGAGCCCAAGCGCGGCCACGCGTTCGTCCAGGAGGCCATTCTCACGAGCGCCCTAATCGGCGGTTTCATCGCCATCCTCGGCTCGCCGTTCGGCATTCTCCTCAAGCTGGGCTGGATCTTCACGCTGTCCGCGCTCGCCGCCTTCCGGAGTTTCCGCATCTCCGGCGATCCGATCGCGCCGCGACGCGCCTTTCTGTTCTCTTTGCTGGTGGCGCAGGTGGTCACGTTTTTCGCCTTTGCCATTTCGGTCTACATCGCGTCCCTGGCGGAGGGCATCTTCGCCGTGATGCTGCTCCTGGCCTGGTACATCAACCGCGGCGTGATGCGTCACACGGCCGAGGAGTCTCTCACCCGAAACGTCGTTGTCGAGTACGGCCTCTTCGGGGTCGTCCTGGCGTTCCTGTTCGCCTACAGCTACCGCAATCCGAGCTAGGGGATGAGGATCGACAAGCCGGGCCACGGGTGATTGGTGCTCTGGGCCGCAGATTGCGCCGAGCATGTACTCCCGTACTTTGAGGCTACTGCGCGTCGCCGCATTTGCGGCCCATGCCGCCACCCGCGACGCCGATCAGGCTGCACCCCGCGCCGCCACAGCCGCGCCGGGATTGACAGAAGCGACACCTCCCGACGCACCATCGCCGTAACAGGCCCTGGTACACCTCGCTAGCGGCCCGCGGGCTGGGCCGCCAACTGGATCGTTTTCAGGCGAGTCCACGACGGGGGGGTACCGATGGCGGTCCAGACCGAGTAGATGCGCAGCGTCGTGTCGCCGTTGGCATCGAAGCCGAACTTCCCCCAATGGCCCTGGTAGGCGCTCGTCTGGGCCATTTGATGACGCACCTCTTCCCGTGTCGGTGAATTGCCTCCACTTGCCTTGATCGCACGCGAGATTGCTTCGAGGAGGGCGCCGGCAGCATCCTGGGAGGCGGCCGCGAGGGGATCCTCGACGTCCGGTCCGGTGCTGACGCCATAAAGACCCGACGCCCCTGGCCCCGCATCCTTGAGACAGGCAGGCGTGATTATGGCGTCGCCCCCGAGAAAGGGTGCCTCAGGCGTAAGGACCGCCGCCATCGCGGCGCGGACCTGGCAGGCTCCTCCGGTGTCGCGGCCGCCGAAGAAGACCGCCTTGGCGCCCGTCGTCGCACCGGCCTGGAGGAAGCCTGCGACGTCGGTTTTCGAATGCGGATCCAGGTTGCGCCGAACGGCAACCAGACCGCCCTGCTTCTTCAGGGCCGCGGCGAAGTTTTCGGCCAGCGACGTCCCGTAGGCGCTGCCGTCCGAACCGACGGCCACCGGGCCAGTCTTGAGGCCGCCGGCGGCAAACGACGCGGCGGCTTCGCCCTGCGCGTCATCCGTGGAGAGCAATCTGAAATAGGAGACCGGTCGGCCGCCACGAAGCTGGGTCGCGAGATCCTCACAGTCGCCGCCAACGTGGGTGAGGCACCCGTTGGTGTTGGCCGGGCTCACGAGCACGAGATGTGCAGCGGCGGCAACCGGGATCTCTGTCACCGCGATGCTGGACTGTAAGGGCCCCACGACACCGAGAACATGGGGATCGGCGATGAGCGTTCGCAGGTTTGCCGCGGCGCGGACCGGGTCGGGCCGCCCCTGCGTCGAGTCGTCGAGGACACGGACGCTGACGGGAACTCCCTGGACCCGGCCGTGGTAGCGCGAATCGACGATGGAGCGCACGGCGGTGACCACGCTCTCGGCTGCAGCCTGGTCGGCGGTGTCGCGGGTGACGCCGACACCGATGACGATCGCCGCCGTCGGAGGGGCCGGCGGCGCGGTGCTGCAGCCGGCGATAAGCGCCAGTGACGCGATGAGGGGGAGAGCTCTACGTGTGTGGCGGAGGGCGGGGCGCGTGAGCCTTCCGGACCTCACATCCCCAGGTAGGCTTTCTGGACGTCCTCCGATTCCGCCAGCTCCTTGCCTGTGCCCTCCTTGGCGACGACCCCGGTCTCAAGCACGTAGGCGCGATGGGCGACGGCAAGTGCCTTCTGGGCGTTCTGCTCGACGAGCAGAACCGGGATGCCCTGGTCGTTGATCTCCTTGATGACGGCGAAGATCGTCTCGACCAGGATCGGCGCCAGCCCGAGCGAGGGCTCGTCGAGCATGACGATCTTGGGGCGCGACATCAGCGCGCGGCCCATCGCCAGCATCTGCTGCTCACCGCCGGACATCGTCCCCGCGATCTGCGTCTTGCGCTCTTCGACGCGCGGAAAAAGCTCATAGACGCGCTTGAGGTCGGAGGCGATGCCTTCCTTGTCCTTTCGGACGTAGGCCCCCATCAGAAGGTTGTCGAGCACGCTCATCCGCGGAAAGAGCCGCCTTCCCTCTGGCGACTGGCAGATGCCGAGCGCGACGATCTTGGCCGGATCGGTGTTGGTTATGTCGCGGCCGTCGAACTCGATGGTTCCGGAGCCGGGGTGCATGAGGCCGGAAATGGTCCGCAGCGTGGTGGTCTTGCCCGCGCCGTTGGAGCCGATGAGCGCGACGATCTCGCCCTTGTCGACGGACATCGTGACCTCGTGCAGTGCCTGCACACGGCCGTAATGCGCACTGACTCCCTTCAATTCGAGCAGAGCCATTTATGCAGATTTCCCGAGATAGGCTTCGATGACCTTGGGGTTCGCGCGGACATCGGCCGGCACTCCCTCCGCGATCTTCTCGCCGTGGTCCAGCACCACGATCCGGTTTGACGCGCCCATCACAACGCGCATGTCGTGCTCGATGAGGAAGACCGTTATTCCTTCGGCCTTCACCTTTTCGACCAGGGCCATCAGCTCGACCTTCTCCTGCGGAGTGAAGCCGGCCGCCGGCTCATCGAGGAGAAGTAGCTTGGGCCCGGTCGCCAGCGCACGGGCGATCTCGAGGCGCCTCTGCTGCCCGTAGGGGAGGTTTCTGGCGTAGCTGTGAGCGTAGCGCTCGATGTTGACGAAGCGGAGCAATTCCATCGCCCGCTTGGTCACGGCCGCCTCTTCGCGGCGAGCCTTGGGCGTCGTGAGGACGGCATCCCAGATCTTGGCGTGCATCCGCACGTGCTGGCCCAGCCGGACATTGTCGAGCGCTGTCATGAAGTCGAAAAGCCGGATGTTCTGGAAGGTCCGCGCGATGCCGAGCTTGGCGACCTGGTGCGGCTTCAGGCCCGAGATGTCCTGACCGTCGAAGATCACGGTTCCCGAAGTGGGGGCGAAGATGCCGGTTACACAGTTGAAGAGGGTTGTCTTTCCGGCACCGTTCGGCCCGATGAGGGCAAAAGTCTCATTGCGAGGCACCTCAAAAGTCACGTTGTCAACCGCCGTGAGACCGCCGAATTGTTTGGTGAGGCCGGTCACCCTGAGGATGGGATCGGAGGTAGCCATCTATTGGGACCTCAACTCAGAGACCGATTCGTTCTCGCGGGCAGACTCGGTGTCATCACCCCTGAGCTCCTGTTCGCG
>JAYUBK010000027.1:0-8802 GCA_043740835.1 Chloroflexota bacterium | reverse complement strand
CCCGGCTGGTCCCTCTGCTCGCCGAGGAGAGCCCGAGCGATGGCCGCGCCGCGCTCGGAATCCTCAACTTCTACCGCGGCGGCAGGGCGCCGTTCAGCGCCGAGGAACGGGCGCTCATGAACGAGTTCGCAAGGCGGGTCAGCGTCGCCCTGCACCGTGCCGAACTGCTCGACACCGCCCGCGAGACGACGGCTCGCCAGCACGAGGCGATCGAAGCCGCGGCCGACCTCAGCGAGTCGCTCGATCCCAACGAGGTCATACGCCGGGTCCTGGCGCGCTCGGTCACCGCGGCCCGGGCCGACCGCGGCGTTCTCCTGCGCATCGACGGCGTCGAGACGGTCGTGGAGGACTACTACGACGCTGCCGGTTTCGAAGACGTTCCCGGCTACCGCGCCGGGATTACCAGCCAGCCACTCATGGAGAAGGCGATCTCCACACGAAGGCCGGTGTTCGGTGGCCGCTACGAACTCAATCCGCTGGCGTCGCCGATCCGGGAGGCCGTCAGCTCGGTGCTTCACACGGCGACACTGCCACTGGTCCTCGACGACAAGGTTGTCGCCGTCCTCGTGCTGAGCCGGAGAGACGACAGGATCTTCCTCCCCAGCGACCTGGTCACCCTCGAGTTGATCGCTAATCAGGCCGCGCTCGCCCTTCGCAACGCCCGCCTGTTCGCTCACGCCCGTGAGGTGAGCCGCGCCCAGAGCGACTTCCTCAACATGGCCGCGCACGAGCTCCGCACTCCGCTCTCGGTGATTGCCGGCTACGTGTCGATGCTGCTCGACGGCAGCTTTGGGGAGTCGCCACCCGGCTGGCGGCGACCCATCGAGACCATCCAGGGAAAGGCCAGGGAGCTCGAGGAACTCATCGCGGACCTGCTGATGGCTTCTCGCCTGGAGGCCGGACGACTTGCCCTGGCGCCGGTCGCTGTCGATCTCCGGGAGGTGACGCGCAAGGCCGTCGAGAGGGCCCGGCCCCGCGCCCGGCTGCTGAATGCGCAGCTGACCCAGCGGGCGGCTCCGCTGCCGGTGCCGGCGCTGGCCGACCCGGAGCACCTCGGCCGCATCCTCGACAACCTCTTGAACAATGCCCTCACCTATACCGCCCCGCCCGGCCGCGTGCGGGTCAGCATCGCGGCCGGAGCTCGCCCCGGCATCCGGGTGGCGGACAGCGGTTTCGGAATCCCGCAGGTCGAGCGAGAACGCATCTTCGAGCGCTTCTACCGAATCGACGATCCCGAGGTCCGGCACATGCCGGGAACGGGCCTCGGCCTCTCCATCGGCCGCGACCTGGCGATCCGCATGGGCGGCAGCCTCGAGCTGGAGAGCAGCCAGCCGGGCAAGGGCAGCGTATTCATCGTGCGCCTGCCGCGCGTGCCCGCCTCACCCGCGGGCAGAAAGGCTCAGTAGGGTCGGCTGGAGGCCTCCCCCCGTGCGTCGGCCAGGGCCACGGCGGCCGCGATGTGCGAGAGATGGGTGAGGCCCTGCGGAAAATTGCCGAGCATCTGGTCTGTCACCGTGTCGTACTCCTCAGAGAAAAGGCCGAGTTCGCTGGCCGTCGACGCGGCACGGTCAAAGAAGAGCCGGGCGTCGTCGTGGCGACCCTGTTTGGCGAGACATTCCGCGAGCCAGAAGCTGCAGGCCAGGAACGTGCCCTCCCGGCCGCTCAGGCCGTCATCTGTTTTCTCGACCTCGTAACGAAGGATCAGGCCGTCACGCTCGAGGTCCGCGATGATCCCGTCAGCCGTTCGCAGCATCCGCGGGTCGGTGTACTCGACGAACCCGAACATCGGGATCAGGGTCAACGAAGCGTCGACGTGGCTGCCGCCGAACGTTTGCGTGAAGACCCGCCTTTTGGAGTTATAACCGTTCTCCTCGATGGCCTCGCGGATCTGCCGGCGAACGGCCTGCCAGCGTCTCACCGGCGCCTTGCGCAGACACTCCTTCGCAAGCTGAAGGCCCCTTTCGAGAGCCGTCCAGCACATGACCTTGGAGTGGACGAAGTGTTGGGCCGGCCCGCGGATCTCCCAGATGCCGCGGTCGGGTTCCTGCCAGCGCTCAGCGGCGACCTCGACGAGGTCGACGATGAAGCGCCAGTAGTCGTCGTCGGGCGACTGGCCTCGCTGGTGCCAGCGCCAGCTGAGGTCGACGAGCGTCCCATAGGCGTCGAGCTGGAGCTGGTTCGCCGCGGCGTTGCCGATGCGCACCGGCCTCGAACCCCGCCAGCCCTCAAGGGGTAGCTCGATTTCCGTGAGTCGTCTCTCGCCACCCAGGCCATACATGATCTGGAGGTCTCGTGCACTCCCCGCGGACGAGCGCTGCACGAAACGGCGGAACCCGTCCGCCTCGCCGTAGCAGCCGATGTCGGCCAGCGAGACGACACTGAAACTCGAGTCGCGGATCCAGCTGTACCGGTAATCCCAGTTCCGGCTCCCGCCCGGAGTCTCCGGCAGGGACGTCGTCGCCGCGGCGGCGACGGCGCCGGTCGGCGCGTGGCTGAGGCCCTTGAGCACAATTGCCGAGCGCATGACCCCGGCATGGTGAGCGCCCTTGAGACCGACCTGGGACGCCCACTGGCGCCACCATTCGAGGGTCTCCTCGAGGCGGTGGTCGATCTGCGCGGGGTCGGGCACGCTGGGCAATTCGTATTCGATCTGTTCGGGCCGGACGAACTCGATCGAAAGGCGTATGCGCGAATCGGCGCGTAGTTCGACGAGGGCCGACAGCTCGTGTCCGTCGGAGGCGTCGAGGTGGGCGTCGCAGGAGATCAGGAGGCCGTCGTTACCGCCGATTGCGCTGTGGATGCGCTCGGTATGGCGCCGGATCCACGGCTTGACCTCTCCGTAGTCGAAGCGCGGTTGGACGAGGATCTGCATGTCGACCCGTCCGCGCACGCCTTCGAGGACGCGCAGCAACTGCAGGTGGGGGTTGTCCGCTCCGCCGACGTGCATGGTGAAGCAGTCGTACACTCGCGCCTCACCGCCGTCGGTACGAAACGTCGTGCAGAGCACGAGCGTGTCATCGACGTAGGTCTGGTACCCGCGGACGTCGCCATCGACCGGGCGCACCGCGCACTGCCCGCCGCGGTCCCAGTCGAGCATCCGCCCGAAGACGCTTGCGGCGTCGACCCGCGGCATGCAGCACCAATCGATGGAGCCGCGGCAGCTCACCAGCGCCATCGAGTGACAGTCGCTGATGAACGCGTAGTCGGCGATCGGCGGATAGCGTTCCTCGGGGACCTGCCCCGCGCCGACCTTGGCGCTGTCTTTCTTGATGAACCAAGTATCACCTGTTGCTCTGGCCGGCTTGAGGCTTCCTCTACAGTTGGGGTTCGGCACGGACGCGCTCGATCAAACACGGGGGTGAACAAGGCAGATGGGGGCAATAGCTGGAGTCGAGGTCAAGGAGCCGGTCCCGGCCGGATATGAGGATGTGCTGTCCCCGGAAGCCCTGGCGTTCGTCGCCGGACTCCAGCGGCGCTTCAACCCAACTCGTCAGGCGCTGCTTAAGGCCCGCGAAGAGCGCCAGAAGGCCCTCGACGACGGCGCCCGTCCTGCGTTCCTGGCAGCCACGGCGCAGGTGCGCGACAGCGAGTGGAGGGTGGCCCCGATTCCCGCCGATCTCCGCGACCGCCGTGTGGAGATCACCGGCCCGGTCGAGCGGAAGATGATGATCAATGCACTCAACTCGGGTGCCCGCGTCTTCATGGCCGACTTCGAGGACGCCAATTCGCCGACCTGGGCCAATGTCATTCAAGGCCAGCGCAACCTTACCGATGCGATCGAACGGACGATCAGCTTCGAAAACCCGGACGGGAGGCAGTACAAGCTCAACGAGAAGGTGGCGACGATCATGGTGCGGCCGCGCGGATGGCATCTGCCCGAGCGCCACGTCCTCGTCGACGGGCAGCCCATCTCGGGAAGCCTCTTTGACTTCGGTCTCCACATGTTCCATAACGGCAAGCGCCTCCTCGAAAAGGGAAGCGGGCCGTACTTTTACCTTCCCAAGCTCGAAAGCCATCTCGAGGCCCGGCTCTGGAACGACGTCTTCGTCCAGGCCCAGGAGGAATTGGGCATCCCCCGCGGATCAATCCGGGCCACCGTCCTCATTGAGACGGTGCTGGCCGCCTTCGAGATGGAGGAGATCCTCTACGAGCTGCGCGAGCACTCGGCAGGTCTCAACGCCGGCCGTTGGGACTACATCTTCAGCATCATCAAGAAGTTCCGGAACCGGGGCGACATGGTTCTCCCGGACCGCGCCCAGATCACGATGACAGTGCCCTTCATGAGGGCATATACGGAGCTGTTGGTGCGCACCTGCCACCGCCGGGGTGCCCACGCGATGGGCGGAATGGCCGCCTTCATTCCCAGCCGGCGCGACGCCCAGGTCAACGAGACGGCGCTGGCGAGGGTACGCGAGGACAAGGTCCGCGAGGCGGGTGACGGCTTTGATGGCACCTGGGTCGCCCATCCTGACCTCGTGCCTGTCGCGACGCAGGTCTTCGATGGCACTCTGGGGAACCGGCCAAATCAGATCGAGCGCCGGCGGGAGGACGTCACAACGACCGGCGACCAGTTGATCGAGGTTGCCATCCCCGGCGGGAAAGTAACAGAAGAGGGACTGCGCAACAACATCTCGGTTGGCATCCAATACCTCGAGTCATGGCTGCGCGGCAACGGAGCCGTGGCCATTTTCAACCTGATGGAGGATGCCGCCACGGCCGAGATCTCCCGGTCCCAGGTCTGGCAGTGGCAGCGCAACGGCGTCCGCCTCGACGAGGGCCCGACCGTGAGCGCCGACCTCGTGCGCGAGCTCGAGCAGGAGGAATTGGAGAAGATCGAGGCCGCGATCGGCAAGGAGGCCTTCGCCGCCGGTCGTTTCGACGAGGCGCGGCGCCTCTTTGAGGAGGTTGCGCTGGCGGACCATTTCGACGAATTCCTCACCCTGCCCGCATACGCAAAGCTCGAGTAGAGGCAGGCCTACTCAGTCAGGACTCATTCGTGCGGGCTTCGCAGGCGGGCGGCGACCACCTTTTGGCGGGCCGCGGCGTTGCCAATTGCGCAGGCGGCGTAGTGCGTGCCCGGGCTTCCCCCCAACCGTGCGATGACGAGATTGCCACAACTTGTCACGGCTTCGGCGGGCACGAAGTCGAGTCCCTGCGCCACGTAGCTCACTGCAGCGAAGCAGGCGCAGGCGGCGAAGTCGGGCCGAAATGGCTTGTCATAAGGGCAGTAGTCCTCCGCTGTGCCGGCCGCCAGTTCATCCCTCATCGACTGCCCTCCTCGCGGACGAGTTGGCCGGACGCCTTGATTGTTGGAGAGTGCCAGGCTCTCTCCGGCGGTCAATATTAGTGAAGGGCACGGGCGATACGGGAACCATTGCCTCACTGCCTCGAGGTTTGGTACGTTTTGTGCTGATCTGGTGGCGCTGCAACAGGAAGAACCTGAAGAGAGGAATCGTTCGCGCAAGGTCCGCGCGACGTTCCACATTTCCGAGGACCTGCTGAACGAGGCGCGCAACACAGTCGTCGCACTATCCGGACCTCCCTATCGGATGACACTTGCCAAGCTCGCCGAGAACGCGCTTCGCAGCGAACTCGACAGGCTTCGGGACGAGCGCGATGGCACCCAGCGGGGACGGGAGTTCCCCCAGCGCGAGCACGACCTCCGTGGTGGACGCCCGATTAGCCTCTAGGCTTGGCGGCGTCTCAGCGTCGTTCCCGCCGCAGCCACTGCGAGAACCGCGAACCCGGTGCAAAACGCGATGTCGAACTGCAAGCCCGCAGCGTCGAGTCCGGCGCCCTTCAGCATCACGTCGCGCAGCCCATTGACCGCGTAGGTGAGCGGGAGAACGGCCGACGCGTACTGGAGAGGCAGCGGCTCGGAACTGATTGGAAAGAGGATGCCGCTCAGGAGAACCTGTGGTAGCAGAACCAGCGGGATGAACTGCACGGCCTGAAACTCCGTGCGGGCGAACATGCTGAGGAAGATCCCGAGGTTCACCGCCCCGACCGCGAGCAGCGCCTCCACGAGGAAGATGAGGGCGATGTTGCCCTCGTTGTGGATTCTGAGCGCGTATAGGGCGAAGAGCAGGACGATCAGACCCTGAACGAGGGCGGCGGCCGTGAACCCGAGCATGTAGCCGACTACTATCTCGGTCTTGCGGAGCGGGCTGGCCATCAGCCTCTCGAGTGTTCCCTGCGAGCGCTCGCGTAAGAACGCCACCGATGTGACGACGAAGATCAGGAAGAAGGAGATCAAACCGATGAAGGCGGCTCCGAAGTAGTCGAGGGTGTCCAGGCCGCCGGTGCCATGGAGACGATTGATCTCGGGTGCCACCTTCACCGAGCCCGCGGCAGCCGCGGCGAGGCCCTGGTTGAGGGCCTGGAGGACGTCCGCCGATGCCGCCGGCTGCGTTCCCTCGAGGTCCACTTCGGGGGCGATACGCGCATTTTGCAGCGCCTGTTGGGTGAAGTCCCCCGGAAGTAGGACGAAGCCGGCGATGCTCCCCTGGCGAAGCCGTTCCCTGGCGGACGAGAGATCCATCGTCGAAGCGTCGACCCGCTTTGAGGCGAGGATCGCGTTGGTCACGCGTGCACCCATCGGCCCGGTGTCCAAGTTGACCACTCCCATCGTCGTGTGGCCTCCGCCGCCGCGCAGCAGGTAGCCGAGGAGGGCCAGGATCACCACCGGGGCGACGAATAGCAGCGCGAGCGTCCGCCTGTCGTGTCGGAACTGGAGCAGGATCCGCTTCGTGATCGCGAGAGTTCGGCGGAGGCTCACTCCGGCGCCTCCGAGAGCTTCAGGAACGCATCCTCGAGGCGTCCCCCTCCGGCCTGTGCGATGAGCTCGGTGACTGTCCCCTCGGCCAGGAGGTGGCCCAATCGCATCAAGCCCAGGCGGTCACACCTTTCTGCCTCGTCCATGACGTGGCTGGAGACGACTATCGACGTCCCGCTCTTCGTGATCTCGCGGAAGTGGTCCCAGAACTGGATCCGGAGCTGGGGGTCGACGCCGACGGTCGGCTCATCGAGCAGTAGGAGGGCCGGCCGGTGCACGAGAGAGCAGGCCAGCGAGACGCGCTGCCGCATGCCGCCGCTGAGCGTCCCCACCACCGAAGCCCGCCGCTCCCAGAGTTCCACGAGCTCGAGAGAATCACGAACATTGGCTTCCGCGCCGTTGATGGTGGCGAAGAACTCGACGTTCTCCTTCACGGAAAGGTCGGGGTAGAGCGCGGCAGCCTGGGTCATGTAGCCGATCCGCCCCAGGACCCCGAGGTCGGGCATTGCCTGGCCGAGGACCGTTACGGTCCCCGAATCGGGGATCACAAGCCCCACCAGCATCCGGATGAGCGTCGTTTTCCCGGAGCCGTTAGGCCCCAGGAGCCCGTAGATCTCGCCCTCCTTAACGCCCAGGGACACCCCGTCAAGAGCCCGCAGACTGCCAAACGACTTCACGACGTTGAAAAGACTCACCGCGAGCCCACCGACCATGCGAACAAGAGTAGACAGTGGGTCCATAGCTGTCAATGGTTCGCATTCCCTCATCGAGAATCACACCATGACCCCAACGTTCCCTCATCAGGAAATCACACCGGCGAGGGAGGCGAGCGGATGCGCATTCGAGATAGGTACGAGCTGGCCGGGGAGCTCCAAGCCCGCTATCGAGATGCCAATAAGCGGGAGCGCGGGGAGTTGCTGAACGCCTTCTGCCTGGCCACCGGCTACGAGCGGAAGCACGCCATCAAAGTACTCGGGGGGCGCCGGCGGAAGTCGCCAATCAGCATCGTGCGGCCCCGGCGTCGTCGTTATGGATTGGCGTTCCAGAAGGCTTTGAAGGTGGCGTGGGAGGCCGCTGGCTACATCTGCTCGGAGCGCCTGCAGCCATTTCTTCCCGACGTGATTCTTCTACTCAAACGCCACGGCCAGCTCGACATCGATGAGGCCACCGAGGCTCTGTTGGTGACCGCCAGCGTCTCAACCGTTGAGCGCAACGTCGCTCAGCTCCGTCGGGGTCTGGTCGCTCGGAGGATGTCCCAGACCAAGCCCGGGTCGCTGCTACGCAAGCAGATCCCGGTCATCGTCGGACAGTGGAAGGAGATCGACAAGCCGGGCTATCTCGAGGTCGACCTGGTCTCGCACAGCGGCGAGTTTGCAGTTGGCGAGTGGATCTGGACCCTGTGCGCCACCGACCTCAGCACTGGCTGGACTGAACGGGTGCCGGTGATGGGCCGCGGTCAGCTTGCCGTTGTGGCCGCGCTCGAACGCATCTACGGTCAGCTGCCATTCCCTCTGCTCGGCATCCATCCGGACAACGGCAGCGAGTTCATCAACTACCACTTGGTGAAGTACTGCGAGGGCGATGCGAAGGTCGGCCGACCGCCGATCATCCTCTCCCGATCCAGACCCCATCACAAGAACGACAACGCCCATGTCGAACAGAAGAACTGGACTCTGGTCCGCCGGCTGATCGGCTACCAGCGCCTAGATACCCCCGAGCAGCTGGCGTGGCTCGACGCCCTCTACACAGAACTGCTGCGCCCGTACAACAACTGCTTCCAGCCGGTGATGAAGCTGGTCCGCAAGGAGTCCGACGGCCAGCGGACACGGAGGATCTACGACCGCCCGACCAGTCCCCTCAGGCGAGTCCTCGACTCCGGAGCTGCTGACCCCAAAAAGATCGGCGACCTCACCGAGCTCTACACGGCGGTCAGCCCGCTCAACCTCAAGCGCAAGATTGACCGCCGCCTCGCCGCCATGCCCTCAGCTCTCCAGGTAACGGCCAGTGCCTAACCATCAAGCCCGCCC
>JAYUBK010000026.1:0-2673 GCA_043740835.1 Chloroflexota bacterium | reverse complement strand
GCGGCGGCGCGGAAACACAGGAATCGCGTTTCGAGTTCTTCGAATCGGTGATCGCCCGGCTGAAGCGGGCGGCGGCGCCGAGTGGCGCGGTGATCGTGCTCGACGACCTGCATTGGGCTGACGAACCATCGGTGCTCCTGCTCCGCTTACTGGCTGCAGAGCTCGCTGGATCCCGTCTGCTGGTGCTCGCCAGTTACCGTGAAACCGATCTCAGGACGGACCGGGGTCTGGGTCGCGCCCTTCCCGACCTGATTCGGGAGCGGGTCACCCGGTCCCTGCATCTGACCGGGCTGAGCGAATCCGAGGTGGCCGACTACGTGGCCATCCTCACCGACCACCTGGCATCGCCCGAAACCTCCCGCCGCCTGTTTGCGCGATCGGAGGGGAATCCGTTTTTCGTGGCCGAGATGGTCCGCTTCCTGAGCGGCGGCAGCGACGCCGAACATCTGCCGGAAGGCCTTCGCCAATTGATCCGGCAGCGCACGGCGCTCCTATCGCCGTCCTGCCTCGCGCTCTTGGAAACGGCCTCGGTCATCGGGCGCGAATTCTCCCTGAGGCTGCTCCAGCCCGTGACAGAGATGTCGGGCACCGAGCTGCTCTCGGTCCTCGATGCTGCCGTCAGCTCCCGCCTCCTCGACGAGGGGTCGCCCGGGCGGTTTCTCTTCAACCACGCCCTGATCCGGGAAACCCTGTACGGGGACCTGCCGGCGTCTCGCCGGGTCGAGCTCCACCGGCGGGTCGGGATCGCCCTTGACAAGCTGGTGGAGTCGGACTCCGAACCGCATCTGACCGAACTGGCCACCCACTTCTTCAAAGCCTCGCCCGCCGGTGAGGCGGCGAGGGCGATGGACTACGCGTCACGCGCGGGGGACTACGCGATGAGCGGGTATGCCTTCGAGGAGGCGGCACGGCTCTACCGGATGGCGCTGGATGCGCAGCTGATGCTCGGCGCGGACGATCGCGAGCGGGCTCGGCTGCTCCTGTCGCTGGCGAGGGCGCACGACCTGTCGGACGAGATGATGGCGGGAGTCGAAACGTCACTGGAGCTGCTCCGAATCGCCCAGCGCCTCGGCGATGGGGAATTGGCGGCTCGCGCCGCCCTGGTGACCGAGGGCGTCATGACGATTGGCGGTGAGTCAGAGAAGATGGAGAGACTCTGCACGCAGGCCCTCGAACTGGTCGGTGAGACGAACGCACCGCTCCGGGCGCGGCTCTTGGCGCAGCTGACGATCGCCCATCACTTCCGCGACCTTGGCCGTTCCGAGGCTCTCGCGCGGGAGGCGCTTGACGTGGCCGAATCGTGCGGTGATCCGGTTGCGCTTGCCGCCGCGTTGAATGCGCGCCAGCTGATCCCCTGGGGAGCGGCATCATTCGATGCCAGGCTGCGGACCAGCGACCGGCTGATCGAGCTCGGACTTGAGACCGGTAACGGCAAGGCCGAGCTGTGGGGTCACTTCTGGCGAGTCGCCAGCCTCTTTGAGATCGGCGACATTCGCCGGCTCGAGCTGGAGGTCGAGGCTTATGCCACTGCGGCGGAGAAGCTCCACGATCCGTCGGCTCGCTGGCGGACGGCGATTTCGCGTGGCGTTCTGGCCCAGTTGGCCGGTCGCTTCGAGGAATGCGAGCGCCACGCGGCCGAGGTCAAGGCGACGGGCATGCCCAGCCAGGGGCGAGTCGTGATGGTGATGCGGGCGGCACTCCTGGCGAATGTGCTGCGCTTGGTGGGTCGGTACGACGAGATTCTGGAACAGATGGAACGGGCCAGCCGCGGTGGCCCTATCGCCACTGTCCGGGCGATCCGGATCTGCGTGCTCCTGGGTCTCGGCCGGCGCGAGGAGGCGAAGGCCGAGTTCGACTCGATGACGGCCACTGACCTTCGCGCCCAGCCGAAAGTGCACACCTGGCCGATCACCCTCGTGCACCTGGCCGAAGCATCGGCAATACTCGGCGAGCGGCAGCAGTCGGAGATCATCTACGGGCTTCTGGCGCCATACCCCGACCGCAATGCCGTGGCTGCCGGGGGCACGGCGGCGTGCTATGGATCGATGTCGCGGTACCTCGGATTGCTCGCCTCCTCGCTGGGACGGTTTGACTTGGCGGTCGAGCATTTCGAGGCTGCGATCGCGATGGACGAAGCACAGGGCGCAGTGCCCTATGTGGCGCTCTCCGAATGCGAGCTCGGGGCTACACTCCTGCAGCGTTCTCAGGCCGGTGACAAGGCCCGCGCCCTAGCCGTGCTGGTGCGCGCTCAGCAGACCGCGGCCCGGTTGGGGATGCTCCCGCTCGTCGCGAGAAGCACAACGCTGCTGGAGAAGGTCGGAGGAGCCGACGGCACTTGGCCCCTCACCTCTCGTGAGGCGGAGGTTGCGGCACTGGTCGCCGAAGGCCTTACGAATAAGCAGATCGCCGCCAGACTCCATCTTTCAGTGCGCACCGCTGAGAATCACGTCGAGCACATCTGTGGCAAGCTCGGCTACAAGACTAGGGCCCAGATCGCCACCTGGGCGACTGTGCGGTCCCAGCGCTGAGAAACCGCACGCCCGCGGAATCGGGGCATTCGGCGGTCGAATGCACGCCTCGTCCGCTGCGCGCCCCGGTTCACTCGACCGCCGAATGCCCCGGTATGCCGCGTCCCATGGGACGCATTCGGCGACTCGTCTACTTGGCCGTTCC
>JAYUBK010000025.1:0-2678 GCA_043740835.1 Chloroflexota bacterium | reverse complement strand
GTGATCTCAAGCCCACGCTTCCTCCCGATGGCCGGTTCCCGGCCGTGGCTTCTCGAGTTGGCATCGACCTCCGCCCGGTGGACATCACCGACCCGGACCAGACCCAGTGGTTGGAGGCGCTCGTCTGGCCGGACGAGCAATGGCGAGCAGACCGGCTGCGGGCGGCGATCCGGGCCGCCCACCTGCGACCACCGAACATCATCGAGGGCGATGTCTTCGCCGTCCTCCCCGGAGTGCTCGAGTCAATACCGAACGGCGTTGCGCTGACCGTCTACCACAGCTACGCCGTGTACCAGTTGCCACTCGAGGCGAGAGAGCGACTGACCGCATTGCTTGCCGGTGTGGGGGCTCGCCGCGACCTCTACCGGCTGTCGCTGGAGTGGTTCGTGAGCGACCGCCCCCTGCTTGAACTGTCCGCATGGGAGGGGGGACTGCGGTCGGACGCCATCCTCGCCGCCTGCCACCACCACGGCCAGTGGCTGCACTGGCTGGGTGCCGGTGAACGCTAATGTTCCGGCCTGAGATGACTGTCGTCGCCACGGGGTCGATCGCCTTCGATTACATCCTTTCCTTCAAGGGGAAGTTTGGCGATCACATCCTTCCCGACAAGACGCACATGATCAACCTCAGCTTCCTCGTCGACAGCCTCCAGAAGCGGCGCGGCGGGGTGGCCGGCAACTACGCGTACAACCTTTCGCTGCTGGGCCACCCCTGCGCCATCCTCGCGACCGCCGGGGGTGATGCGGTCTCCTACCGCGACTGGCTGGCAGCCAAGGGAATCGACTGCCGGGGCCTTCGCATCCTCGAGGACGAGATCAGTGCCACCGGATTCACCACCACGGACATGGACGACAACCAGATCACCGGCTACTACGGCGGGGCCATGAATCGAGCCGGCATGCTCGGTCTCAAGGACACCGTCAGCTCTCCCGCGGCCGTGATTGTGGGACCCAACGCCCCCGACGCCATGTTCAGGCTTGTCCGGGAGTGCCGGGAGAGTGGCATACGCTGGGTTTTTGACCCGGCGCACCAGCTGCCCCACATGCAGCGTGAGGACCTTGAGGAGGGCTGCCGTGGCGCCTGGATCCTCATCGGCAACGACTACGAGCTGGAGTTGATCCAGCAGCGCACCGGGCGCGACACGCAGGGCCTGTTGGAGATGGCGTCGATCATCGTCACCACGCTCGGCCGTGAGGGGTCGCGCATTGACACCGCGGAAGCCTCGGTAACGATTGCCGCGGCGCCGGCGAGGCGTGAGGCTGACCCGACCGGCGCCGGCGATGCATACCGCGCCGGCCTCGTTTCAGGATTGCTGAAAGGCCTCAGTCTCGAGGAGGCGGGGCGCTGCGGCTCGCTGGCCGCCACCTACGCGATCGAACAGGTGGGAACGATCGAGCACAGTTACACCCGTGCCGAGTTCGCCACTCGCTACCGCGAGGTGTTCGGAACTCCCCTTCCCGTGGCCTTCGCCGCGAGCTGAGGCAGGAGGCTCTCCGCCTCCTTCACTATTCGCTCGACCACCTCGGCGGCGCTGGGCAGATCGCGGATGAGTCCCGAGACCTCGCCCGCCATCAGGTTCATCTCGGCCCGGTCGTCCTGCCTCCTCGCCTCGGCAAGGCCGCGCCCGACCTCCTTCCCAAGCCTCCGCAGCTCCTCCTCGCGACCCAGCCAGCGCTCGAGGAAGCGGTTCCTGATCGCCCGGGTGGCGGCCGGCTTCGGCCATCCGGCCTCGTTGGCCAGGTCGCCGATCTCGCTGTAAACGGTGTCGTGTCCGGCGGCGTCGATGATCGCCCGTTTCCAGCCGTCGGGGATGGGGGCCTCACTTGTCGCCAGGAACCGCGTGCCCAGCATCACGCCCTCGGCTCCCAGCGCCAGGGCGGCGGCCAGGCCGCGCCCGTCGCCCACCCCTCCGGCGGCGACTACCGGAGTGTCTCCGACGGCATCGACGACCTGTGGAACGAGCGTGAACGTGGATTGCAAACCGACGTGGCCGCCACCCTCGTGGCCCTGGGCGACGACGACATCAACCCCCGCCCTGGCCGCAGCGACGGCGGAGGGGACGTCATAGGCCATGTGCATCACGAGACAGCCTGCCTCGTGTGCCTGCTCGATGTAAGGTGCCGGGTCGCCCCAGGCAGTCGACAACACCGGCGGCTGCTGGTCCAGCACCGCGCGGACCCGCTCGGGCGTGGCCATCCAGAGAAGGAGGTTGACCCCAAACGGCGCTGCGGTGAGTTCCCGGATCGCCAGGACCTCGGCCTCGATGGCCTCCAGCGGCAGAGTCGCCGCGCCCAGGGTCCCGAGGCCGCCGGCTCGAGAGACAGCAGCGACCAGCCTGGAGTCGGTCCCGCTTGCCATTCCGCCGAGCAGCACGGGGTGGCGAATACCCAGTAGGTCGGTGAGGCGCGTCCTCATCGGTCCCCCAGCGCTTCCTCGAGCTGATCGAGGTGGCCTTCGAGGTGGGCAAGGAGCGGCAGCCGGGCGAAGTCGGCGGCCGTCATGGTGGTCCGGCCGCCGTCGATGACGCAGGTGCGCAGCATTGATTTGGCATCGGCCCCGGACAGGTACTCGACGCTGCGTCGGTGGTCGGCACGGGCCATCTCCACAAGCCGCGAGGGGGCTTCCCTGCCAAGCTGCTCGCCGAGCACGTCGCGCAGGTTGACGTTCCCAAGGAGGTC
>JAYUBK010000024.1:0-2685 GCA_043740835.1 Chloroflexota bacterium | reverse complement strand
GCGGTGAAGGTGGCGGCCATCCGTCCCAGGGTGCTGCCGGTGGCCACCGTCCTGAACACGTACTGACGGTGCAGCGTCACCTCGTCGGCAACGGCGCCGGTTTCCCAGTAGATGGTCTTCCGCTCGTCCGCTCGCGCGGCGGCGGCGGCCGACAGAGTGGAACCGTAGGTCCCGATGATCACCTTCACATGGTCGGAGTCGATCAGCCTGTCGACGGCGGCCGAGGCCTGCTCGGGCGTCTGCGCGTCGATGACACTGAGGTCGACATCCTTTGCGCGAACAACGCTCAATTTCTGTGCGAGGGCGAGGGCGGCCCGAACGCCGCGGAGTTCCTCCTGTCCGCCCTGCGCCTGGGGTCCGCTGAGCGGGTAAATGGCGCCGACGAGGATTGCGTTGGGATTGAGGTTGGGCTTGGAATGGGCCGGAGAAGGCGAGGCGCACGCCGCCAGCAGCACGAGCATCAGAACGGCCGCAAATGGCCTTCGGTTCATGCCCCGATCTTAGGCGTGGAGTAGCTGACTCTCCAGTCTCTGAGCCGAGGCAAAGCCGTAGTTGACGTGTAAGGGGGATCCGTCGGCGCCGACCACGACCGTCGTCGGCACCGTGATGACGTCGAAGCGGCGCGCCATCTCGGGCTCGGCGATGGCGTCGATCCGGCGCACGTCCACCCCCGGATCAAGCCTGCGCAGCGCCGGTTCCTGGTGCGTCTTGCAGATCGAGCAGGCGGCGGTCGTGAAGTAGAGGATGTATGGCCTTGGCGCCGGCGAGACCGACTGGGCGAGGGCGCGCCGACCGGCGATCCAGGCTCGCGCCCGAATTCCCGCGATAGCGAGACCGGCCGTCGCTCCCGCGGCTGCGAGGGCGACGGCCTGAACCTGGTAGCTCATGGCTGCGCGATCAGTCCCCTGCGACCGAGCAGGTAGTAGATCTGGCAGCCGAGACAGTAGTTGAAGACAAGATTCGCGAATGCCAGTGCCGCCACGACGAGCGCGAGGGCCAGGCCGGCGGCCGGGAAAACGAGCAACAGCACAGAGGCGACGGCCAGGAAAACTCCTCCGAGGCCCTGGGCGAAGTTGTGCGGAGCCGGGCTGTCCTCGATGGGACGCGGCCGGACGATCCCGCGCGGCCTGAGGATACGGAGATAAATCTGCTTGAACAGTGCGAGGTCCGGCGCGAAGGTCCCCACGAGGAGGACGGCGGCGAGGGCCGGGATCAGCAGGACGACCGGCCAGAAAACCGCGCTCACGACGAAGGCGACGAGGATCGTCGCGACGATCCCGGTCTGGTTCACGCGCAGCGCGCTGTGGTCGACGATGGTTGCCATTGCTAGCGCTCGATGGGGGCCTTGATAAGGCTTCCCCACTCGGTCCACGAGCCGTCGTAGTTGCGCACGTTGTCATAGCCGAGAAGCTCCGTGAGGACGAACCAGGTGTGCGCCGAGCGCTCGCCGATGCGGCAGTAGGCGATCGTCTCGCGATCGGGGGTGATGCCCTTGCCGCCGTAGATCTCCCTGAGTTCATCGACGGACTTGAATGTCCCGTCGCCGTTGACCGCAGTCCCCCACGGGATGTTTACCGCAGTCGGTATGTGGCCGGCGCGCTGCGCCCCTTCCTGGGGAAGGTGCTCCGGTGCGATCAACTCCCCTGCATACTCGCCCGGCGAGCGGACGTCGACAAGGCCTGCCCTGCCCAGCCGCTCGGCCACCTGGTCGCGGTACGCCCGGATCGCCTCGTTGGGGGTGGCGGTGAACCTGTAACTCGTCGACGCGGGTGTCGGGACCGCGGTCGTGAACGCCCGGCCCTCCGCCTCGAGCTTGGGCCGGCCACCGTTGATGAGCTTGACCTTCTGGTGCCGGTAGTACTTGAGGGTCCAGTACGCGTAAGCCGCGAACCAGTTGTTGTTATCGCCGTAGAGCAGGATCGTATCGTCGGTCCCGACGCCACTGCGGCTCAGCAGGGCCTCCATCTTCTCCCGGGAGGCGACATCGCGGAGGGGCCGGTCCTGGAGGTCCCTCCGCCAGTCCCAGCCGACGGCGCCCGCGAGGTGGCCCTTGTCATAGGCGGTGGTGTCCACGTCAACCTCGATGATCTTGAATCCCGGGGTCGAAGCGTGTTCAACGGCGTAGTCCGTCGTGACCAACGCCTCGGGGTTCGCGACCTTGGTTTCGTTGCCGTTGCCTGCCATTTGGGAAGACCTCCAATACGTGTTTTCAGAAGGGAGAGTGGGGAGTCGAGACCGGGGACAAATGCCGCGCCGCCGAGCGCGGATGTCAGGACGCCGGTCTCAGCAGGGACAGAAGCAGGCAGGCAGCTGCAGCAGCCGCATGGCCGGGAACTGGATCGATGGATCCTGCCGCATCGGGACATGATAACCAGCGCCGGCGCCGACCCATTCCCGCTAACCTCAGGTCGCCATGGCGATCCAGCTGATCAAGTACCAGGCCCTGGGGAACGATTATTTCGTTCTTGATCTCCCGGGCCCCATCGAGCAATTGCTCGAGGTCATGCCCACACTCTGCCACCGCCAGTTCGGCCTCGGCAGTGACGGCCTGCTGGCATTCGACCCGGTCGCGATGTCGGTCCGTGTGTTCAACCCCGACGGCAGCGAGGCGCAGCGGAGCGGCAACGGATTGCGGATCACGGCCGCCCATGCCGTGCTCGAACACGGCGCCCCGAGGGAGTTCGA
>JAYUBK010000023.1:0-2699 GCA_043740835.1 Chloroflexota bacterium | reverse complement strand
CGCGTTGAGACGATACCGACCTCCTTCAAGGCCGCGCGGACACCTTCAACGTCAGTGTTCGAGCCGAGGAGCCTCCGGCCCTCCCGCCTGATGAAGTTCACTGCGCCCACGCTCTCGGCGATCTCATCAACGTCGTCGAGCATGGGCATGACGGAGAGCTTGTGGGGGATGGTGACGTTAGCACCCGCCCACTCCTCCCCACGCAGGCTCTCGACTGCTCCCGCCAGCTCCTCCGGTGAAACGTCAAGGAGGCTGTAGCTCCAGTCCAGCCCGGAGACTCGGAAGGCGGCCTCCTGCATCGCCGGGCTGGCCGAGTAGGAGATGCGGTGGCCCAAGAGGCCCGTCAGCACGGGCCGATCAGCAACGACCGCCGACGACGCCGTACTGCGACATCTGGTTCTCGAATTCAACCTCGTTCCTGGCGAAATGTGTCTTCCCGTCGCAGGCGGCGAAATAGAAGATGTACTTCTGGTCGCGCTGGGCCGGCGTGAGGCAGCCGTTGATCGCGTCGGCGCCGGGATTGCTGATCGGCCCGGGAGGCGGCCCGGGATGCGTATAGGTGTCGTAGGGCGACTTGGCCGCATCCTTCTTGTCCTGGTCGGTGACGGTCTGCGCGCCGGTGGTGCGGCCGAGCGCGTAGAGAATCGTGGCGTCGACGTCGAGTGCGTTGTGGATGTCGAAGCGGTTGTAGTAGATGCCGCAGACGATGGCACGATTGGGGTTGCTCTGGACCTCCCGATCGACCATCGAGGCGAGGATGACGATCGAATCGACGGTCTGGTTCGCTGCCTTCGCCTTCTCGCGGAGCGCGGGCTGGAAGACTTTTTGGAATTGGTCCAGCTGTGCCTTGACGAGCTCCTTGGCAGTCGCGCCCTTGTTGAGCGAATAGGTGTCGGGATACAGATAGCCCTCGAGGTTGTCCTTCCGCGCCGCGACCTTGGGCCGTGCAGCCACGAAATCATAGGATTGCCAGTTGGCAGGGTTGGCGGCGGCGATGTAGTCGGTGGCGGAACCATGTCCGTCGGTCTGCCACTTGGTCGCGATCCGATCCATCGTGAAGCCCTCGGGAATCGTGAAAGTGAACTGATCGACCACCGCGTGTCCCAGGGTTTCGATGAGCTGCGGGATGTTCATCCCCCGGTTCAACACATAGTCACCGGCCTGGAAGTTGGGCGTGACTCCTGACACCTTGAGATAGAACTGGAAGGCCTCTCGGCTGCGGATGAGACCCTTGGCGGCGAGCTCGTCCCCGACCTGGCTTCCAGTTTCGCCGGGAGTGACCTTGAAGGGGACCGTCGCGGACTTCGAACCGGCAGGCGAATAGACCTGGTCCTGGTACCACTGGAAGCCCTGGTTGCCTGCATATGCCAGTACGCCCACGACAAGGATGAATATGAGAAGTCTCTTCATTGATCGTTTTCGCTCTCGAGGATAGCCATCACCCGATCGAACTCGTCGGGCTCGACTGTCTCCAGGGCGCCGTTCTCCTCTCGGAGGAGGAGGACCACCTCGGGGTCGTCGTCGGCCTCGACGAGGTAGTAGTTGACGCCGTCGACGTCGAAGGCGTCGTGAAGGCGAAAGCCCCTCTCGGCGCCTCCCTCCTCGATGAGGGTGACCACCTCCTCGGCCATCGGCTCCGGTGTCTGCTCAGCGGGCACCGGCCCCCTCCAACCAGCCCTGGAGCAGGAGTGTGGCCGCGACCTGGTCGACGACCTGCCGGCGCTTGTCGCGCTTCATGCCGCTGCTGATGAGATGACGCTCCGCGGCCATGCTGCTGAGGCGCTCGTCGACCATCTCGACCGGGAGCCCGCTCGCCGATCGCAGCTGCTCGGCAAGCGCGCGCGCTGCTTTCGCCTCCGGCCCCGAGCTTCCGTCCATGTTCTTCGGCAGGCCAACGAGGATGCGCGCCGCGCCCGCCTCCCGCAGCGTCGCGACGAGGCGGTCGACGAGGCTCTCGGCGGGCTCCGCCGACAGGGTCCGGTAAGGCAACGCGATGGTTCGCGTCTCGTCGCTGAGCGCCAGTCCCACGCGCTTCGACCCGGGGTCGATCGCCATCACCCGACCCAGGACTTTCAGGGATGGGTCGCGGCAGCGCCCGCCTGGACTTCGTATTTGATGTCGATGCGGGAGGCGAGGACCGGCATGATCGGCAGCTGGAAAGGCTGCTGGCTGAGGTCGACGGGCGATTGCACCGGCAGAGTTGAGAGGTAGCTGCGAGCCGCGAGGGTGTTCTGGCCGGCGAGACGCGCCCGCACCTTGGCAAAGTCGATCTTGGGAGCGATGAAGCCCTTGGCAGACCCGTGGAAGGCCATGTGCCCATCCGCGCTCCCGGAGACGACATGGAAGTCGGTTGCAACCTGGTTGTCGGTGAGTGCCTGGTCTTTCGGCACGGTCTTCTGCAGGTAGGCGACGAGAGCCTTCTTGACGTCTTCGCCGTTGTAGATGGCGCCGCTGCCGGTCTCGGTCGCGGTGCCGGTAAAGGTTGCGACTCCGTCCGCCGCCTTGTGGTCGGCGAAGAAGTCGACTTTCCAATCAATTGAATCGGCCAGCTTCTCACCAGGCTGGGCGAGCTTTGTCAAGTCGTCCTGGACCTGGCCGCGGAGTTCGCCGTCGAGCTGTGCTTTGGCGGCGTCCAAATCTCCCTGGGAGACGAACGTCAGCTTCTGCTCGTCTGTGCCGCCGGCGGTGGCGGCCGGGTT
>JAYUBK010000022.1:0-2699 GCA_043740835.1 Chloroflexota bacterium | reverse complement strand
TGGCCGAGCGAGCGTCCCTCGAATTCATCCTCGCGGCCGCCCATGCGGGCCTCCTGCGCTCGGCACACGACGTCGCGGAGGGCGGGATGCTGGTCGCTCTCGCGGAGGCCTGCCTCCTCGGCAACCACGGCGTTCGCTGCCCTCCCCTCCACGCCGACCCGGAGCTCCGGGGCGATGCCATGCTGTTCGGGGAGAGCCAGAGTCGCTACGTCGTGTCGGCGCTTTCGCGCTCGATGCCTGAGCTGCAGACTCTCGCCCGCCGCAATCACGTCGAGATCCAGCTGCTGGGCATGGTCGGAGGCGACTCTCTTCAGTTCGAGGGCCAGTTCAAGGTGTCGTTGGCGGAGTTGCGGGAGGCTCACGAGGGCGCACTTCTGGACCGCCAGGCCTGATATGTGCGGAATCTTCGGGATTCATGCGCCCGGCGAAGACGTCGCCAACCTGACCTACTTCGGCCTTTTCGCCCTCCAGCACCGCGGACAGGAGTCGAGCGGGATTGCCGTCGGCAACGCGGACGGCATCCGCATCCACCGCGACATGGGGCTTGTGAACCAGGTCTTCAGCCCAGAGACGATCGGAGCCCTCAAGGGTACTGTCGCCCTCGGCCACACGCGGTACTCGACGACGGGAGCCAGCCGGGCCGAGAACGCCCACCCGTTGCCGGTCCACCATCCGGTCCTCGGAGACGCGGCGATCGCTCACAACGGCAATCTCATCAACGCCGCGGCCCTGAAGCGGGAATTGGAAGAAAAGGGCGTCACGTTTGAGACGTCTCTCGATACGGAGGTCATGGCGCGGCTTTTGGAGACCACCCACGGCCGGACCTGGCCTGACGTTGTCCAGCACGCCTTTGCCCGCGTCGTGGGCGCCTATTCCTGTGGGGTGATCACTCCAAGAGAGGTCATAGCGATTCGAGATCCCTTCGGATTTCGCCCTCTCTGTATAGGATTCATTCCGCGCTCGGGCCAGCCCGGCCACGTCTTCGCATCTGAGACCTGCGCCCTCGACACGGTCCACGCCACCTATGTGAGAGAGGTCCAGCCCGGCGAGATGGTCGTGATGGACGACCACGGGGTCCGGAGCGTGATATTTGAAACGTCGAACCGCCACGCGATGTGCGTTTTCGAGTTCATCTACTTCGCTCGGCCGGACTCGATTCTCAAGAACTGCGAGCTCGAGGAAGCCCGGATCCGCATGGGCCAGCAACTCGCCAGGGAGTCACCTGTCGAGGCCGACATGGTCATCGCACTCCCCGATTCCGGTACGCCGGCCGCAATCGGCTTCGCGGATGAGTCGGGCATCCCATTCCGCGAAGGCCTCATCAAGAGCCGCTACATCAACCGCACGTTCATACAGCCCACCCAGCTCCTGAGGGAAGCCGGGGTGATGATGAAGCTGAACCCCCTCCGCCGCTCCCTGATCGGAAAGCGGGTCATCGCCGTCGACGACTCGATCGTCCGTGGCACAACCTCCAAGCGGATCGTCGAAGTCCTCCGTCGGGCCGGGGCCAAGGAGGTCCACCTGCGCATCTCGAGTCCGCCGATGCGCTTTCCCTGCTTCATGGGCGTCGACATCGGCTCTTCCAAGGAGCTGATCGCCGCCAAGCGCACCGTGCCGGAGATAACGGAGTTCATCGGCGCCGACTCGCTGGCCTACCTCTCGATCCCCGGCCTCATGAAGGCTGTCGGCCGCGGCACGATCGACGAGTTCTGCCGGGCCTGCTTCGACGGCTCATATCCGGTCCCGGTCCCTCAGCAGCTGGAGATGGACAAGCTGGCGCTGGAACTTCATTGAGCACCGACGAAATCCAGTCCTACGCCGCTGCCGGCGTTGACATACCCGCCTACGAGGCGCTGCTGGCCAGGGTCAAGCCGATGATCGAGGCGACCCATGGCCCGTCCGTCGCCAAGGGCGTCGGACCTTTTGCCGGGCTCTACGAGCTTCCCACCGGCGGCTGGCTGGCCGCTTCGGCCGACGGTGTCGGCACCAAGGTCAAGGTGGCCGTCGCAGCGGGTGAGCACCGCGGAATCGGCCAGGATTTAGTAAATCACTGTATAAACGACATCGCCACTGCGGGCGCCCGCCCGCTTTTCATGCTCGACTACTTCTCGACGGGAAAGCTTGACGCAACCGTCTTCGAGCAGGTCATTGAGGGCCTCACCATCGCCTGCCGGAAGGCCGGCTGCGCCCTCCTCGGAGGCGAGACCGCCGAGATGCCGGGCCTCTACGCCCTCGGCGACTACGACCTTGCCGGCTTCACCGTCGGAATCGTCGAGTCGAGCGGCCTGCCCGAGCTCAGCTCGGTCCGCCCCGGGGACCTCCTCGTGGGGCTTCCTTCCTCCGGCCTCCACACGAATGGGTTCTCCCTCGTGCGCCGGGTCTTCGAGGACGTCGGGTTGGACGAGGTCTTTCCCGAGCTCGACCGGCCGTTGGGCGAGGTCCTCCTCACGCCGCACCTGTCCTACTTGGACCAGCTTCGGTCCCTGACCTGGAAGAGCGCGGCGCACATCACCGGAGGCGGCATCCCCGGCAACCTGCCCCGGGCGCTGCCGGAAGGCCTCACCTATCGCCTCGACAGGACCCGGTGGGACGAGCCGCCCATCTTCGGGCTGATTCGGACCCGCGGCCGCGTCAGCGAGGACGAGATGCTCGCGACCTTCAATCTCGGCATCGGGATGATCCTCGTCGTCGCCCCCGAC
>JAYUBK010000021.1:0-2700 GCA_043740835.1 Chloroflexota bacterium | reverse complement strand
CGGCTCGCCGAGCCTGGAGGACGTTTTCCGGCACCGCGATCGGCACGGCGAGCTTTATGCGCTCTCGGAGACGCTCCTGGACCACGACGAGGGCTTTGCGTTGTGGCGCTCCCGCCATGTCCTGATGGTCGAGCGCCAGATCGGTGCCAAGACAGGCACCGGCGGCTCGACGGGCGCCCGCTATCTTCGCTCAACGCTTGAAAAACGCTTCTTTCCCGCGCTCTGGGAATTAAGGAGTCGGCTGTGAGCGCAAAGCGGGTGACCACCTGGGAGCGCCGCTTTCGAGCGCCTGTCGTTCTCTTCCCGCGCTGGGCTCGCGACGCGCCCGACAAGCTCGTCTACTCATCCAATGCCGAGGGGTCGTACCAGCTCTACAGCTGGGACCGGGTCGCCAGGCAACGCAAACGCCTGACCTCGAACCCGATCGGCGTTCAGCAGGGCCGGCCGCTGAACGACGGAAGCAGCATCCTCTGGTTCGAGGACACCACCGGCGACGAGACCGGCCGCCTTCTCGTGAGCCCCTTTGCCGGCGGCGATGCCAGGCCCCTGTCTCGAGATCTGCCTGTCGGATGGCCGGCGGGATTGGAGCTCGGTGACAAATTCGCGGCCGTGGGTGTCAGCCAGGTGGGCAAATACGAGATCCACACGGTGACGCCCGACGGTGCGGCCACCCTCCTGCTGACGCAGTCCGACCCGCTGCACATATCGGCCATGACAACCGATGGTCGACTGCTCTGCCTGAGCCACCCCCAGGGCGACGACAGCATCCACAATGCCCTCCGCGTTGTCGAAACGCGAATGGGGCGTGCGATCGGAAGACTTGCCGACGGACCTGGCAGAGGCCTCCGCGCGCACTCCTTCTCGCCGCTTGCCGGCGACCGCCGGATCGCCTTCACTCATGAGAGGCAGGGCTTCAGCCGGCCGGGCACCTGGGACCCGGAGGGCGACGAGCGCCGTGACTACGCATCGACCCTGCCGGGTGATCTGTCGATCGCCGACTGGTACCCGGACGGGCGTTCCCTTCTGCTTGTTCACGACCACGAGGGCCGCAACCAGCTCTTTCGTCTCGATCTGTTTTCGGGCGGCTTCGAGGCTCTCGCACATCCGGAGGGGACGATCAGCGGGGCCGCTGTCCGTCCCGAAGGTCACGTGTGGCTGCGCCACTCCAGCGGGGCCCGCCCGCCCTCGGTAATTCGTCTCGATGGAACGACAACTCTGGAGTCAGGGGACGCAGCGCCCGAGGGCGTGCCGTATCGGTCGTGGTTCTTCGACAACCCGGCCGGCGACCGCGTCCATGGCTTCATTGCGACTCCTCCGGGGCCCGGACCGCACCCGGTCCTGATGTGGGTCCACGGCGGGCCGACGTACGCCTACACCGACAGCTTCATGCCCGATGTCCAGGCGTGGGTCGATCACGGCGTCGCGGTCGCGATGGTCAATTACCGGGGATCGACCGGATACGGCTCGGTCTGGCGCGATCACCTGATCGGAAACCCCGGCCTGCCCGAGGTCGAGGATGTGACGGCCGGCCTCGAGGACCTCGTCCGGCAAGGGGTGGCCGACCCAGCACGGGCGATGATCGGAGGCAGGTCGTGGGGCGGCTACGTGACCCTGATGGCAATCGGCATCCAGCCAGAGCGCTTCGCCGTCGCGCTGGCGACAGTCCCGGTCGCCGATTACGCCGCGGCCTACGAGGACGAGAGCGCCGATCTCCAGGCGTACGACAGGACTCTTTTCGGCGGCAGCCCGGAGACTGCGGCGGTAATGTACCGCGAGCGCTCGCCGCTCACGCACATCGGCAACGTGAAGACGCCGGTCCTGATCGTCGGCGGTGACAACGATTCACGCTGCCCGATCCGTCAGATCATCAACTACACGGACGAGATGGAGAAGCGCGGCTTGAAGTTCGAGCTTTATCGCTACTCCGCCGGCCACGGGTCGATGCTCGTCGAGGAGCGCCTCAAGCAGTTCCGCCTCGAGTTGGACTTCGCCAACCGGCACCTGCCCGGGGGCCTCCCCATCCCCGACCCCGAATAGCGGGATGAAGAGACTCCCCAATCCCAACCCGAAGGTGACCTGCGCGACCTGTCGCAAGTTCGACGGGGTGACGTGGTGCAAGCACTGGAATCAGCACACGACGGCCGATTCGCCGCCCTGCGCCTTCTACAGGGTCTTGCCGGAGGCCGAGGCCAAACGACCGATCTGGGAGCGCCTCTCAGGCTCCTAGTCCACGACTCGCACGGCTATTCGGTTCCCGGGCGTCGGCCATGCTCCTGTCGATAGATGATGCGGTCGTCAGCCTGCCCGGATGCTCTTCTCAGGGCGGGCCATCACTCTGGTGATGACGCGGTTGTGGACGATGGTGGAAAGGACGATCGCTGTTATGGTGTCGCCGCTCGACGGCATGATCCGCGAGAGCACCTGTTCAAGGTGGTCGACCGAGCGCAGGGCGACGCGAAGATGGAAGCTGTCGGTACCGGTAACGCGCTGGCATTCGAGGACTTCGGGTACCTGCTTCATGCGGTCCCCGATGAGGGTGCACTCGTTGCCGTTGGAGATGACCATCCTGATGACGGCCTCCATCGGGAACCCGAGCTTGGCGAGGTCGAGGTCAACGTGGTAACCACGGATGACGCCGGCCGCTTCCAGCCGTTTGATCCGCTCGGCGACCGCGGGCGGACTCAGTGAGACCCGCCGTCC
>JAYUBK010000020.1:0-2700 GCA_043740835.1 Chloroflexota bacterium | reverse complement strand
GACGACTACTGCTGATGTGCGACGACGCCCGCAGTCACAGGTGCCTGAAACTCACCGGAGCCTGGCGGGAGCCGCTTCGGCACCAGGCCGGTCCGACTGGTCTGAGAACAGCCGATCGCGGGTCCAAAGGGCGATGTAGACGAGTCCAAGCAATACCGGGACTTCGACAAGGGGACCGACGACGGCGCCGAGTGCCTGCCCGGATTGGACGCCAAATACGGTCACGGCGACAGCGATCGCCAGCTCGAAATCGTTGCTGGCAGCGGTGAAGCCAAGGGTGGTGGCTTTCGCATACGAAAACCTCAATGCCCAGGCTCCGAAGAAGGCGAGGACGAACATTCCGGCGAAGTACCCGAACAGCGGCAACATCACCCGGGCCACGGTGAGCGGCATGCTGGTGATGGTGTGGCCCTGGAGCGCGAACATGACAACGATGGTGAAGAGGAGGCCCACCAGGGTCAGGCGGCTCGTCCGGCGGACGAAGTTGCCCTCGTACCAGGGCCAGCCCTTCCGACGCACAAGCACGAACTGTGTCAGGAGGCCGCCAACGAGAGGAACCCCGAGGAAGATGCCCACGCTGGCCGCGACGGTCCCGACGTCGACGGCGATCGACTGGCCCTGGAGACCCAGCCAAGCCGGCAACACGTTGAGGTAGAAGACCGCGAGCCCGGCATAGGCGACGATCTGGAAAATCGCGTTCAAGGCAACCAGGACGGCGGCGTAGTCGGCGTCCCCGGACGCAAGCTGATTCCAGACCAGGACCATGGCGATGCAACGGGCCAGACCGACGAGAATGACACCCGTGCGGAGCGCCGGCTGGTCTGGGAGCCACAGCCAGGCGAGAGCGACCATGAAGGCGGGTCCCACGACCCAGTTCATGACGAGTGACATGCCGAGCATGCGCCAGTCCTGCGCGGCCCGAAGGGCGCGCTCATACCGGACGCGCGCCAGGATCGGATACATCATCATCAGCAGGCCGATCGCGATCGGAACGGACACGCCCTGGATCTGCCAGCGGCCGATGGCCGGGCCCACGTTCGGCCAGATCCGCCCGATCGACAAGCCGCCCGCCATCGCGAGAAGAATCCAGGCGGGCAGGAAGCGATCGACAGCCGACAGGCGCCCCGCCACGGTTGTGGATCGGGTAGCTTCGCATTGCGCGCCTCGGGTCGCGCTCATCGAGTGGTCAGTCCGGCTTGCGAGCGCGGATGTAGGCGCTGCCGACCTTGCCCGGTAGGTCGGGCATGCTCTGCGTCGAGTGCACAACGAACTCGGCATCCGGAAAGCCGGCGTGGCTTAACTCATCTCGGTACTGCTCGATCGGGATCGTGCCGGAGATACAGCCGACGAGCGCATCCAGGCTGCTCTTGACGCTCGGGTCGAGAGTCTCGAGTTCCACCATGTCCGCGACTGCAAAGAGGCCGCCCGGCCTCAGCACTCTGAAGGCCTCCCGGATGACGGCGCCCTTGTCCTCGGCCAGGTTGATGACGCAATTAGAGATCACCACGTCCACCGACGCGTCGGCAAGGGGAATGTTCTCGATCGATCCCTTCAGGAAGGTCACGTTCGTCAAACCCGACTTCACTTTGTTCCGATTGGCCAGGTCGAGCATCTCGTCCGTCATGTCGAGCCCGTAGGCGTGTCCTCCGGGCGCCACTCGCCGGGCCGAGAGAAGGACGTCCAGGCCGGCTCCGGAGCCGAGGTCGAGCACCACCTGTCCGGCTTCCAACTCGGCCAGCGTGGTCGGGTTTCCGCAGCCCAGGCTGATGCCCTCACTGAGGCCGACCTGCAGTAGTTCCGTCGCGTCGTAGGCCCCCTCGCAGCCGCAGCTCTCACCCTCACCACAGGAGCCGGCCTTGGCGGACGTATCGATTAGCGCGATCTGTCTCGCGGCAGTGGCATACCGGGATCGAACAGCTTCCTTGATCTCGCCCATGATCAGAGTCTCCCCGTAAATGAATTGATGATTGTCGATGGGCCAGAGGGTAGCACAACCCATCGATGGAATTGGATGGATTCGGGGTATGATCTTTTCAAATGTTGAAGCAACTGGCCGTCATCCGGCAGAGAGGGGCGTGCTCTGTACTGCCGGAGGTTGACTCCGGCTGGGCGGAGAGCACGTCCGGACTGCTAAAGGCCCTTGCCGACCCGACCCGGCTCACGATGGTCGCCGCCCTGTGGAAGGCTGAGGTTCCGATCTGCATCTGTGACTTCACCGCGAGCCTTGACCTGAGCCAGCCCACCATCTCGCACCACATGGGCAAGTTGAGGGAGGTGGGCTTGGTAGACTCGGAAAAGCACGGTATCTGGATTTACTACCGTCTCAACGAAGCCCTGCCCAGCTCGACCCGCCGGTTGCTCTCGCAACTTCTCGGCTGACCTTCGATCGCGGGCGCGGTCAGGGCGAGTGGTTCGACCCGCCCTTCCAATGTATGGCCGCCGTCTGGATGCGGCCTACCTCGATAATCGGATTGGATGCGATGAGCAGCGTTGCAGTCACGGTGTTCGGCGTGATCGCGGTGACCTTCATGATGGTGATGTACGCGCTGGAACGTCGGCGCCCGGCATTCGTACTTGCTTTCGCATTGGGTTGTGTCCTGTCGAGCGCCTACGGCTTCCTCTCCGGCGCCTGGCCATTTGGGGTCGTCGAACTCATCTGGTCGGGCGTCGCCGTTCGGCGTTACTCCCTGCTCCGGGCGG
>JAYUBK010000019.1:0-8902 GCA_043740835.1 Chloroflexota bacterium | reverse complement strand
TGGTCAGTCGCGCCTGCGCGCCGACCTGGAACGGCGTCCTGACGACCTGGCCGTTCGAGAGGAAGTAGTTCACCGAGACGTTGGCAGCCGTCCCATTGGGATTGGCAATGGTCACGTACTGGGAGAAGCCATCTCCCGTGTGGCCTTCGGCCAGTGACACATCCTTGCTCAGCGCCGTCACCCCAACGGCGACATGGCCCCCGGTGATGCCCCGGTAGTTGAAGTACATCGGCCGCTCGACGAGGATCGGGAGGTCGGAGTCCACCTTGGCGGACACGTCCTGGTGAGGCACATAGTCGTTCACGTGGATGGTGACCCGGCCATGGGCGGCAAGTCCGAGCCTGAAAGGAGCCAGGGGACCCGTGGGAAGGAACAGGGTCACGGTCGCGGTCGCGGTGCTGGCGCCGGTGTTCATGAACGTGAGGTACTCGTCGAAGTTGTCTCCGGTATGCCCCTCGGCGAAGTAGAAGTGCTGGGCCAGCGCCTGCGCTCCCATGGCGACGTTCCCACCGGTCCGGCCACTGGTGTTGAAGTACATCGGCCGCTCAGCGACGAACCTGCCGAGTGCGTGGAGGTGCACCGAGACGTCCTGCCCCGGTCCGATGTCGTGGTTGACGTCGACGGTGAGGCGGCCGACCGCGGGCAATGCATAGGTCGTGCTTACCGGCGCGGCACCACCGCCGAGCAGATAGTCGACGGCCAGGGTCTGGACGGCTCCGGAGAGATTGCTGACGGTGATGTACTCGTGGAAGTTGTCGCCGGTGAAGCCCTCGGCGAAGTAGGCGTCAGTGGCGCCGGTCGTCACTCCCACCGCGTCAGACCCGCCGGTCCAGGGCCGTCCGGTGTCGGGGTTGCCGGGTCCATGACCGGCGAGTGTCTCGGTAAGTTGGAAGGCCGTCAGATGGCTGTCGCCGGCGTAGTAGATCTTCCCGTTGGCCGCGGCCACGGCCGGGAAGGAAGTGCTGTGGCCTTCGACCGGGAGGCTGTAAACCGCGTTGCCGTTCTGGTAGTTAAAGCCATGCAGTGCGCCTCCCCCGATCGACCAGACGTAGCCGCCGGCGACTATTGGCATACCGCCCGCGACGGTCTCGTGCCAGGCCTCCGAAAGTGAGTAGCCGCTGGCGTTGAGTGCCACGATCGAGTGGCTGAAGGGGCAGGGCACGAATACGAGGCCGCCATAGGCTGCCGCCCCGCCGAAGGCGCCGCTGCAGTTGCTCATCTGGAAGGCGTTGCCGTCGCTGCTGCCACCCACGCCACCCATGGACGCCGGGTTGATGAGGTAGGAGAAAGTCGGTTTGCCGGTCTGCGCCTTGCCGGACTGGAAGATCGTCCCATTCGAGAGGATCACCGGTCCCAGAGATCCGATGTCCGTGTCCGAGCAGCTGAGCGCGTGCCAGTTGCTCGGTGCCCAGTAGTCGATCTCCGCCAGCGTCGGCGAAAGCTTGATGACGCTGTTCGTGTCGTCATACGTGCTGCTGGCGCAGACGCCGTTGCCCGTGGTGACGATGACATTCCCCGACGCGTCGACGGCGGGTCCCGATGCGCCCCAGAGGCCGCCCTCGTTGGCGTTTGGGTGACCTGCGTCGTTCAATGCGGTGCGCCACATGAGAAGACCGGGCGTGCCGTCCGCACGCGCCGCCACGACCCAGCCGTGGTAGATCCCACAGTCGCCGTCGCGACCGCCGTACCCGACGTACACATTGCCGTTCGCGAGAGCCAGGGCCGGCCGCTGACCCTGTGTCATTACGTCGAAGTCGGCACCAGGATTGACGTTGGTGTGGAAGACCTCCTGGCCGGCGTTGTTGAGGTTCAGCGCGTAGAGGACGTAGTCGGGCCCGCCGACCAGGGCGACGACGTAGACGTAGCCCGTGGAGGGGTCGATCACCGGCGTGCTGGTTATGCCCATGGGCGGGCCGAGGTTGCCGCACGGAAGACTGCCCTGGTACGGAGGAGCGACCTGGTGGTGCCAAATGAGCGCGCCGCTGGCCTGGTCGAACGAGTAGACGCTGTTGTTCTCGGTGGCGACGATCACCTGCGACCCCGATGTCACCGGCGACGCGTACACCTTGCCGTCGAGCCCGCCCGTCTGCCACGCCTGGTTGATCGCGGAGACCGAGTTCTCGGATCCGTCGACACCGCCGCGGGTGTTGTCCCCGTGGTACGTCGGCCAGTCGGAAGCGATTGCCTGGCCCGCGACGAGGACCGCGACCCCGAGGACGGCGATGATCGATCGGGCGATAGAGGCACGTACGTTTAACACGGCGTTCATATTGCGGAACATCCTCCCCTCGCGTCCAATCGAAGTACCGCCGGAGTGGCGGCAAGCCGGCGTCGGGTCTACTCGAGGACGTCGCGCCTCGCCGTCAGGCCGATCGCGACGACGGCGAACGCGAGGCAGTAGATCCCGACCACGGCCAGGACGTGATTTCCGTCCCAGGGTGGTGCCGGGGACGCAAAGGCGATGTTCACCCTCCGGCCCGGCTCGAGCGCCTGGGCGACGGCGTTGAGGTTAGGACCCAGGAGATAGTCAGAGACGCGCAGCCAGGCGTCGCTGTGGGTGATGCGCTGCATGAGGAGGAGCAGGATCGTGCCGAAGTTGTCGGCCGGGAAAAGGCCCATCGCGACGGCGATCGCGAAGGCCAGCGACCTGCCGACGACGGCGGCCGCGGTGCCCACGAGAATGCAGGCACCCATGCTGATCCAGGCCGCGACCACCGTTAGCCGGACGTCGTGCCAGTAGGAGCCGGGAAGGTTGTGAAGCACGTTCAGGCTCCCAGTCCAGCCCTGCACCACGGCGGCGACGAAGACGGCGTCGATGGCCACGATGAATACGAAGAAGAGGAGAGCGCAGAGAACCAGGGCCACGAGTTGCGCGGCCAGCAGGTGGAGCCGCCCGATACCGCGCGCCAGCAGAATCCGAATCGTCCCGTGGTGGTACTCCATGGCAACCAGCCGCGCCGACACCGCGAGAAAGAAGATCCCGGACCCGATGCCAAAAACGACTTGCAGGATGTCGAGCATCTGATAGGCCCAGGTGAGCGGATGGGCGATGAGATTGTCCTTGATCTGCGGCGTGCCAAGGCTGGCGAGGGCGACGATGAGGAGGCCGCCGAGCTGGACGAGGACCAGGATCCAGGTCGTCCATTGGCGACTGACCTTCATCAGCTCGCCGCCCACCATTGAGGGGAATCGGGGATGCACCGCGGCGCTCATCCCCCGGCCTCTGGCGCGCCGGTCATTTCAAGGAAGATCTCTTCGAGGTCGAGATGCCGGGTGGCAAGCGAATCGGGCCAGTGGCCGTGCTCGGCGAGAAACCGATTGAGGTCTCGCCCGATACCTTCGGGCGCCGGAGTCACAACCAGGCCGTTCTCGAGCCGGGCGTCCTTCGCCCAGGCCTGTTTCAGAAGGAGGGCCACGGCGGCCTCTGGGTCCTCCACACGGACGACGAACTCACCGTGTGTCTCGATGAGGTCGGCGATGCTCGCCTCGCGCACCAGCTTTCCGAAATTTAGGATGGCGACCCTGTCGCAGATCTGCTGGACTTCGCTGAGTACGTGGCTGGAGATGAATACCGTCCGGCCCGAGGCCGCCAGGCCTCTCAGGAGGTCGCGCATCTCGACGATGCCGGCCGGGTCGAGGCCGTTGGCCGGCTCGTCGAGGATCAACAGCTCGGGGTCATTGAGAAGCGCGACAGCCAGACCGAGGCGCTGCTTCATACCTAGGGAGTAGGTCTTGACCTTGTCGCGACCTCGCCCGGACAGCCCGACCGTCTCGAGAACGGTCTCGATTCGACCTTTGGGGAGCCCGCCCAGCACCGAACCGACGGCGCTGAGGTTGTCGCGCCCCGAAAGCCAGGGATAGAGCGCGGGTGATTCGACGAGCGCCCCGACCCGCGGTAAAACCTCGGAGCGATGCGCACGCACGTCACGTCCGAGGACCTCAACGGAGCCCTCGGTCGGCGCGATCAGCCCCAGCGCCATGCGGATCGTCGTCGTCTTGCCCGCACCGTTGGGACCCAGGAATCCGAAGATCTCGCCCCGCCTGACGCTGATGTCGAGCTTGTCGACCGCACGCCGGCTTCCATAGGACTTGCTGAGGCCGGTGGTGCGCAGAACGATGTCTTCCCTCGGCGTCACTCTGCTTAAGCACCGGTGCGACCCGGCTTTATGACGTAACGGTGATCTGATCGTGGCCTCCGCCCGTACTAGCAACATGAGTTTCAGCATCGAGCGGTTCAAGGAAGAGTCGAAAAAACTTGATGTGACAGGGGTCGAGTGGGACAGGGTGCGTTCGCACGAGCTGTCGAAGGGCGATCTTTACACCCTGCATTACATGATGGACATCGAAAATCACGTCTCCCTCTACCTGTCACACCTCCTCGTGACCCGCGCCTGCATGGACCCGATCCTCACCTCCTTCCTCGCCTGCTGGAACTACGAAGAGCTCTGGCACGGCGAGAACCTCGGCAAGTTCCTGAACCTTTATGGGATCGAATTCGACACCCAGGACCGTATCGCGGACATCCGCGCCGGACTCGGCGTCTCCAACTCGATCTCCATCCTTTCAACGATGGTCGGCTCCTGGATGCTCAAGGACTTCTCCGCGATCTACCTGACCATCGGGGCGATCAACGAGCTGACGACCGTGACCGGGTACACGGCGCTGGCCCGCAAGAGCGACCACCCCGTCCTGCGCGACCTGCTGGCGCGCATCACGAAGGACGAGCGCCGCCATTTCGCCTTTTACTTCAACAGCGCCAAGGAGTGGTTGACGGATAATCCGCGTGCCCAGAAACTGGACCGATTCATGCTCGACAGGGTCTGGGTGCCCGTCGGCCAGGGCGTTAAGACGCAGGAGGAGGTCGACGCGCTTGCGCTGTACCTCTTCGGTGACGAGCAGGGTGAGCAGGACCTCCTCAAGATCGACGAGAAGATCGGCAAGCTCCCCGGCCTGGCGGGCGTGAGGCTGATGTCATCGGCCCTCGACGCGGCTCGCGAGCGTGCGTCGCGAACGCCGGGCTGGGGTCTGCGCCTGATCGAGAACGAGTCCTGGGCCGTCAAGACGCCGCTTGTGAAGCTCGTAGACCACCTGACCAGCCGCCGGCCGACAAGCGACCGCGATGGATACATAAGCGTCGAATCGGAAGCCGAAGCCGCCGCGTCATAGCCGGAACGCCGGGAGGGCGTTGATATAGTCGTCAGCGTGGATGTAACCAGCTACATTCACACGCGCGCCGGCCGCCAGCGCGGGCAGGCACTCGTCGAATTTGCGCTTGTATCGATCCCCCTCGCTCTCCTGCTTCTGGGCGCTATCGAGTTCGGGCTCCTCTTCGGGCACAAAATCGAACTCGGGGGCGCTGCGCGTGCCGGGGCTCGCTACGCCGCCGGCAACCCGAAACAGTGGTCGGCCGCGGCGGCACCGGCCTCGAATACCATCGAAGGGCAGCTGCGGGCCGCGGGTGGGACCTCCGCGCTGCCCAACGACGACAGCCACATCACGATCGAATACTTCTCAGTCAGCGGCGGCGCGTCGGCGCTCTGCGGCTGGTGGCACGGCGGGGCCTTCGTTCCTCTCAACGGCTCCTCTCAGGCCGCCTGCGTGGTCGATGGCAATCTCGTGAGGGTGACCGTGGCGAATACCTATCCCCTCTTCAGCAACCAGTTCCGTTCGGTCTTCGGGACGGGGGTGCCGATCAAGGCGGTGTCGACGATGCCGATCATCGGTTGAGCCGGCGCGCCACACGCGGCCAGGCGCTCATCATCGTCGCGCTGCTGTCTGCGGTGCTGGTCGGGATCGTGGGCTTGTCGATCGATGGCGGCGAGGCCGCTGGCGAGCAGCAGCTCGTCCAGGCCACGGCCGACGGAGCAGCCCTGGCCGGAGCCTATGACGCGTCGAATGGGTCCACGCAGGCCGCCGCAACAACCCTCGCAGTCCTCGTCGTGCAGAACAACGGGCTCGCAGCGAGCAACCTGATGATGAGCTACCTCAACGCGGGCGGCGGGACGGTCGCCGGCCCCGGCACCACAGGAGTAGCGATCGTCCAGGCGACGGTCACAGAAACCCGGCGGACGTTTTTCCTGAGCGCCCTGGGCGTGCCCACCTTCCGCGTCACCGCGACGGCGCGCGCCAGCACCGGGTCGTCCGGTGGACCGGCGCCCAGCTGTGCGCTGTGCGTGATGAATCCAGGCGGCCAGGGAAACCCATCCCTCGAACTCACGAGGTCTTCGCAGCTGACCGTCACGGGCGCCCCGGTGATCGTGAACTCGACCGACAGCCCGAACCTGCTGGTGCGCAATCGGGCGAAACTGATCGCCCCCTCCATAATCCTGGCGGCGCTCAACCAACAGGTGTCTGGCTCGGCTACCGTCACACCGGCGCCCGTTCTCGGCGCGACGATCAGTGATCCGCTGTCAGCAGTCGCACTGCCGATCATCGCTGGATCGAAGGCGGCCTACAACTCGCCCAACGCCGGATCGGGATCGATCGGCCCCGGGATCTATCCCGGCATCACGGTCAACGGCAGCTATTCACTGACCATGAGCCCCGGCATCTATGTCCTGACTGGGCCGCTGACTGTGAACTCGGGCTCGCTCACCGCCTCGGGTGTGCTCATCGTCCTCGCCTGCGACACCTATCCCGCCGATTGTCAGAACGCCAACTCGAGCGGCAATCTCACCTTCCAGGGCGGCACGGTGGCGATCACCGCGCCATCGAGTGGCATCTACGCCGGGATGGCGGTGATGGCGGACCGGACCAATACCGACGTCAACCAGCTTGACGCCGCCACGCTTACTGTGACGGGCACTGTCTACACGCTCATGATGCAGGCGTTCCAGTCGGGCTCGGGCGCCAGCGTGACGCTCCAGTCGAGGGTGATCGTCGACTCCCTGCTTGTCGATTCCTCGGCCCTCTTTCAGATCACGTATCAGGCAGCGCAGAACTACGGGACGGCCACGACCCTCGGGCTGGCTCCATGAGACGACCACGCTTCTCACGAGGACAGGCCCTTGTCGAGTTCGCACTGATCTCGATCGTCCTTTTCGCCATCGTTCTCGGAATCATCGATTTCGCCTTTCTTTTCAGCGGCCGTTCCACGGCTTACCAGGCGACTCGGGTTGCCGCTCGATTCGCGGCAACGCACCCCAGCGCCTGGACGTCAGCGCCTCGGCCGGATCGGACCACGATCGAAGGCAATCTCGCTCTGACAGCCGTCTCCGCCTCGGTGCAGAATGACGATGCGCACCTCGCGATCAGCTACGCCCGGCCTGGCCCTGGGACGACATCGACACCGTGCGGTCGGTGGAGCGTCACCAGCAACGCCTTTGTGCCGGCGCCGGGCTTCTCGCAGGCCACCTGCCTCCTTCCCGGCACCATCATCGAGGTGAAGGCGACCTATACCTACCTTTTCATCACGCCGCTGCTTCGTGGCACCCTGCGTTCGGTGACCATCAGCACCGATGCAACCGCTTACGAGGAGCTCTGAGAAGACCAGGCCGCGGCTTCAGTCGCGGATTGCCGCCTCGATGATGTCGGCGGCCCTGTTGTCGCCCGGCTCCGCGCGCTCCCGTAGGCCGGCCACCACGCGCCGCTTGGTTGCGGGCGCGGCGGCGGGCCCGGTCTTGAACTTCACGTGCCGTCGCAGGACGCGCAGCCGGATAGTCGCGAGGCGCTTCAGGCGTGGGCCATAGAAGTCCCCCTCCCCGATCGGCTCGTAGGACGCTCTCGGCTCATACGCCTCCAGTAGACGGCGGAGGGCGGCCGCAACGTCGGCCGGGTCTGTCGACACGAACTCGGCGTGGCACTCGAACGCAACAGCCCGGAAGTGCAGCGTGGCCTTGCCGCCATCACGCTCGTCAACCCAGTCGTGCGGCGACCAGGCGAGGAAGTCGGAAACGAAAAAGGTGACCTGCGGGTTGGACCGCACCGCCTCGAAGGTAGGGTCGGCCTGGACGCAATGGAGCTCGACGACCCCGTCCCGCAGGATGAAGGGCAGGACGCTCACCTGTGGATGCCCGCCGGGCGGGGTGGCGATTAGCGTCCCGTGCCGCATGGTGGCCACGAACGCGTCGGCGGCCTCCTGGTCAGGGGGATAGTTGGAGCTCGCAAACACGGTCCATCAAGTTTGACGGGTCGCAGCCGCAGGCGGACCGCGGTTCTAGCGCCGTGAACCGATAAGGACGCCGATCTCGGTGACCCGAAAGGTGCATGTCCGGAGTCACCGGGCTACGCTTTGACCTGCCGTTGAGCACCCCCCCACCGCCGCCCCACAATCGCGGCTGTTGCGGCTGTGGCGGCTGCCTCACCTCACTGGCGATCCTTGTTGTAATCCTCGTTGCGGGTGCCGTTTTCCTGGTCCACGAGGCGACCACCCCCTACGTCCAGCTCACGGCCATCCCCGTCGGCGATGCCGCTGCGGCATCCGGGAAACAGAAGCTGACCGCTGTGTCATTGGCAACCCAGCAGGCGCAGACCTCGGGGCATCCGGTGCCAGTCAGCGTCACCCTGACCGACGCTGAGATGACATCGCTGGTGGCCGACGCGCTTCGCCTCGCAGCACAGTCGGGCAGCGTGCCACCGATCTCCGGGGTCGGTATTCACGCCGCCGGCGGCGGGCGGCTGCAACTGGTGGCGAATGTCCAGGAGCCGTTCGTGACCCTTCCGCTCTACCTCTCCGCGCGCATTGCAACGCCGGGCCGGGAGCGACTCGAAATGGAGGTGACTGAACTTCGGGTCGGCCGGGTCCCGCTCCCGGCGGGCTTGGTGCAGAGCATTGTCGGCCAGGCCCGGCAGCGACTGGCGGAGCGGGTCAGTCTGCCGGCAACCGGGAAGCAGCCGCTCGACCACGTCGGAGTGGCGGTGAATAGCGGCAGCCTGACCGTGACGGCCACTGCCGAGCCCTGAC
>JAYUBK010000018.1:0-2710 GCA_043740835.1 Chloroflexota bacterium | reverse complement strand
CCGCTCCCAGCCGGCGGCGTCGCTGTTGAGGGCCTTGATGTCAAACGGCAGGCCGGTCACTCGTGTTGGAGCAGCCGAGGGCACCGGATTCCCCGGGCTGGCCGGCGATGAAGCGCTGACCTTGGGACTTGAAGCGGGCCCGGGGACGCTCCGCCCTGGTGCTCTGGCCAACCCTGCCGGGGCCGCCGACATGCCGTGTCGGTAGCTGTCGAAGAAGTGCCAGGCGGCGACGAGGAGGATCGTCACGACGACCACCTCGGCGGCGATCATCCAGAAAAGGGGCCGGCGAAGGAGTTCCATTCCCCGCATCGTCGGCCACGGCAGGCGAAGTGGGAACCACGCCGGTTAAGAGAATCCGAGTCAGCCGGTATGGCCCTGGAGCAGAAGCCCGCTGCCGTACGTGATCCCTCCGACGATTACGCCGGCGATCGTCATCTCGAGACCCGCGCCGTACCACGTGCGCAGCGTGAACAGTGCCTTTGACGCGCCGACAAGGAAGTGGGCCGCCAGGGAGACGATCGCCGCCACGACGACGGCTGTGAACCCGCGCAGGAAGAAGAACGGTATGACCGGGATCATGGCACCGAAGAAAGTGCTGATACCGGCAGCCAGCGCGGCCTGAGTCGGTTTTCCGGAGCCACCCGTGGCACCCTCCAGCTCCTCCATCGCCATCACACCGAGCATTGCCTCGGGATCCTCGGAAAGCTTCAGCGCCAGGAGGTCCGCCTCCTTCTTGCTGAGACCCTTTAACTGGTAAAAGAGTGAAAGCTCCTCGCGTTCTTCGTCAGGGTTGTCCTCGATCTCGCGTCGCTCACGAGCCAGGTTTGCCGCGCCGACCTCGGCCTCGGATCTCTCGGCGAGGAAAGCTCCCGTCGCCATCGACAGGGCCGAGGCGACGGCGCCGAAGAGGCCTGCGGTGAGCACGAACGAGCCGCCACCGGTGGCGCCGGAGACACCGGCGACGATTCCAAACACGGCCGCGAGACCGTCATTGGCGCCGTAGATGGCTCCCGAGATCCAGCCCGAGCCGGTGCGGTGCCAGCTCTCGCGGCCGAGGATCCTCTCGAGGCGGCTCTCGACGCCGGGACGTCCACCCAGCGCCCGGGCCGAGACTGGATGCGCCGACTGCATCGCCTGGAGTTGCACCGAGTGCTTTTGCTCCTCGGTGCGGATCGACGCCAGCACCACGTCAGTGGCGGGGTCGCCGGTTGGGCGCTTGTATCGATCGGTGATCTCTTCCTGCTCGGCGGACTCCATATGCGCGATGACACGCTCGGGTGGGGCAACCTTGGCCTGGAGGCTGAGCCAGAAGGGCACTTTCACTTCCGAGGGATCCGGGATCTTCTGTCCCAACTCGATGAGCCTGGCTTCGATGCGCTCGCGGTGGGACGCCTCGCCGTCGGCGATCTGGCGGATGATCTCGGCCCGTTGCGGGTCTTTTTCGCGGCGGGCCAGGATCGTATAGATCGCCCGGGCCTGGATTTCGCCGCGCCAGGCAGCGGCCAGCCTCTCGATTGCCTCGCTGGCGGCGGACGTGGTCTCGGGCTCGGAGGAGGTCGCCACGAACAAATCGTATGAAATCCCGCCGAATTAGGGGTTAGTCCCCGCTAATTGGAGAGCGCCTCCGCCTAGTGGCCGGGGCTGTTTCCGTGCTGAAGGTGGAAACTCGTCCCCTGGCAGCGGTCGCAGACCGGCGGGGCCTCGATGCCGCGCTCCTGGTGGCCGCAGGCATTGCAGATCCAATGGCTCACAGAGAAGAACTCGAGGATGTCCGAGCGACTAATAAGGCCGACCATCCTTCCCGCCCGCATGACGGGAAGGCGGCGGATTCTCTCGACGGCCAATAGGCGCGCCGCCGCGTCGACGCCGGTGTCCTCGGTGACGGTGATGACATGGGGAGACATGATCTCGCGCGCGGTCTTTCCCTTCTTTGTGAATACGTCGACCTCGCTGACGATGCCGATGACGTGGCCCTCGTCGTCGAGGACCGGGGCACCCGTGAATTGGGAGGCCGTGAGTGTCGTTGCGATCTCGTCCACGGAGGTGTCGGCGTGGAACGTGACCACCTCGGTCGTCATGAGGTCCTTGACCGGGATCATGTTTGCGGGACTCACTGGGCCAATAGCGTAGCCATAGATCGCGGGTCGAAGTTGCCACCGCTCAGGATGAGCGCGGTCGGGCTTTGGGCCGAGCCCGGTGGCAGCTTGCCCGCGAGATAGGCTGCGAGGGGAAGCGCTCCCGTTGGTTCGAGTGCGATTTTGAGTCGTAGCCACGCCGTTAACAGGGCCTCTTGCAACTCATCCTCAGTCACGGTGACGATGCCCTCGATGAGCCGTTTCTCAACCAGCACCTCGAAATTGCGCTTTCCGATGGACATCGTCCGGACGCCATCCGCCATCGTCCCCGGCGCGCTGTCCAGCCGCGTCAGCACGCCAGTCGTGAAGCTGCGATACGCATCGTCGGCGAGCTCCGGTTCGACGCCGAAGACTCTCGTGTGTGGACTGATTGCGCAGGCGGCGATGGCCGTGCCGCTCAGCAGGCCACCGCCGCCCACCGGCGTCGCGATGACGGCGGTGTCAGGACGGTCCTCGAGGATCTCGAGGGCGGCCGTGCCCTGACCGTGAAGGACGTCCCAACTGTCGTACGGGTGGACGAGGGTGAGCCCTGTCCGCTCAACCGCCTCCGCAAGGAGGTCGTCGCGGTTCGACAT
>JAYUBK010000017.1:0-25921 GCA_043740835.1 Chloroflexota bacterium | reverse complement strand
GACCGAAGATCGTCCGCCAATGGAGCCCGCGCTTCCGGGAACTCAGCTCCACGGTCGAATTGAAGCCCATCCCGACGACAAAGCGGCGATCAGAAGCGATCCTGCTGCGAGACCTCGGGCATGCCGGGCCAGCCCAGCGGCAGGGGGTAGGGGTCAGGCGGGCTTCCCTCGAGGAACGGGATCGGGTCAAGAGCCGCACCTGCGAAGCGCACCTCGAAATGGAGGTGCGGGCCGGTCGAGTTTCCCGTAGAGCCTTCGTAGCCGATCACCTGTCCCTCATTAACCGCCTGACCCCAGCCGACCGTGAAACGGGTCATGTGTCCATACAGGGTCGATAGGCCCGCCCGATGCTGGATGACGACGTGATTGCCGTACAGCTCGGTGTCGGCGAAGGGGTAGGCGATTCCGTCGGCGGCGGCCTGGATCGGGGTCAGGTTCGGCGCCGCAAGGTCGATACCGAAATGGAAGCCCCCGCAGGTTCTCGTGATCGGCTCGAGCTCGAAGTCGGTGCAGCCGAACGGCTGGGTCAGCGGTGCCTTGAGCGGGTAGGAGAGGCGCGGGCGTCCCGCCTCGACCTGGAAGTCGCTGGGGGTGAGAGGGGCCGGCAGGAGCGGGATCCAGACGCTCGGCGCCAGCGAGAACTTCGCCGCAGTGAGGTCGGGTGGTGGTGGTCGATCCTCGGGAAGATGCCGCGGGAAGGTGGCGGCAACGAGCAGGAGCGCGAGCGGGAAGACCGATGCCAGACGAAGGCGCCCGCGGGTTTCGGGTCTCACGCCCGGGTATCGTAACGAGACATGACGGAGGCCTCAAAGGCCCCGCTCCTCTCACTGTCGGCGGCCGAGCTTGTCGCCTGGCTGGCCGAAAAGGACCAGCCTGCCTACCGCGCCGTGCAGGTGCGTGGCTGGCTGGGTCGGGGGGCGCGGAGCTTCGACGACATGCGCGACCTTCCGGCCGGGCTCAGATCAGAGCTGGATGCCACCTTCCGGCTGACCTCGCTCAAGCCTGTTCTCGCATCCGAGGCGGACACCGGCCAGACGACGAAGGTGCTCTATGAGCTTGATGGCGGCTACACCGTCGAGGCGGTCACCATGCGCTATCCGGCGCGGACCACTCTCTGCATCTCGTCACAGGTCGGCTGCCCGATCGGCTGCCCGTTCTGCGCCACGGGGCAGGGGCCGTTTGGACGCAACCTCCACGGGCACGAAATCGCCGAACAGGCCATCGACGCCGCCGCCCGTCTCGCCGAGGAGAGCCGGCGCCTCTCCCATGTGGTCTTCATGGGCATGGGTGAGCCGATGGCGAACTATCGGGCGGTCGTGGAGTCGGTGCGCCTCATTTCGGACCCTGACCTGCTGGGAATCAGCCCGCGTCGGATGGTGGTGTCAACGAGCGGCCTCGTGCCCCGGATCGGGCAGCTGGCCGGCGAGGGGCTTCCGGTCACGCTTGCCATCTCCCTGCACGCCGCACGCGACGAGCTGCGGGACGTTCTCGTGCCGATCAACCGCAAGTACCCGCTTGGCGAGCTGATCCCCGCCGCAGCCGCCTATGCTCGCGACACCGGCCGCCGGGTGAGCTATGAATGGGTTGTGCTGGGGGGTGTCAACGACTCCGTGCGCGACGCCGATGAGCTCGTCGCGCTCCTCGACCCCTACCTGTCGCACGTGAACCTCATCCCCTTCAACCCCGTCGACGACACGCCGTTCCAGGCACCGAGCCGAAACGCCCTGCGCGCCTTTGCCGATCGCATCAAGGCGGGGGGCCTCAATGTGACCATCCGGGACAACCGCGGCCGCGAGGCGGACGCGGCCTGCGGCCAGCTCCGCGCCCGGGCGGTCCGCGAGGGCCTGGCGGAGACTCGTGTGAAGGTCCGGCCGGGCTGAGCATCCGCGGAGGGCGCAACCGGCCGTGTTTCACGCTTCGATAGCCGTCGCCGCGTTTGTCGGAGCGGCGGCTCTCATCGCGGTTCGTCCGTGGGGTCTCGATGAGGGCCTGAGCGCCTGCGGGCTTGCAATCCTGGAGGTCGGCTTCGGGGTGCTGTCGCCCGCTGGCGCCGTTGCGTCCCTCCGCGATGCCGTGCCCGTCCTCGTCTTCTTCGCCGTCCTGCTCACCCTCGTAGGCCTGCTCGCCCGGACCTCGCTCATCGATGCCGGGGTGAACTGCGTGGCCCGCCTGTCGCAGGGCTCGCCGGTCCGCCTCCTTGGGTTGATCCTCGCGTTTGCCGCGGCCGTCACGGTCGTGGGCACCAACGATGCGACCGCGCTCATCCTGCCGGTGGCCGTCGCTCCGCTGATCGTCTCGAACCGGCTGCCCGCGACACCCTATGTCCTCGGAATCTGCTTTGTCGCGAACAGCGCATCGCTTGTTCTCCCGACCAGCAACCCGGCGACCCTGTTGGCGCTCGCCCATCTCCACGTGTCGCCCCTGGCCGCAGCCGGCCCTCTCGCGGTGGCAGGAGTGCTCGCCACCCTGGCGACCGCCGGCGCGACGCTGCTGATGGCACGGCGTTCCCTTGCAGGCGCCGCCCTGGCGGAGGTCGTTGCGGCCGGTTCGAGACCCGCGCGAGCGCCGGTCCCATGGTCCCTTCTGGCCCTTGTGGCGGGATTCACGATCCTCGTCACCGGACTCGAGGAGAGTGGAGTGACGGCGACGCTGGCGCGGAGCGTCCGCGGGGTCTCACCGTTCGAGGCCGGTGTCGTCGCAGGCGTGGCGGCCAACCTCCTCAACAATCTCCCGACGGCCATTGCGGTCGGAGCGGTCGTTCCCAACCGACTGCCCCACATCCTTTCCGTCATCGCGGGGGCGGACCTCGGACCGAACCTAGCCCCCCTCGGATCGCTCTCCAATCTCCTGATCCTCGCCGGTGCGCGCCGAGCCGGCATCGCGGTCGGTTGGCGTCGATTCCTACTCTGGGGCCTGGTGCTGGGCCCGCTCAGCCTCCTCGTCGGCCTGGCGGCGCTGGCACTCTTTCTCGGCGCGCGCTGAGCTGTGGCCGAGGAGGCCACGGGCGCTCCCGCGGAGCCCGGGGATGAGCATTGGGACGCGCGCCACGTACTCGTCGTAGGTCCGTCCGAGAGCCGCCCGGAGGTCCCTCTCCTCGAGCCGGGTGCCGATCAGGATGTAGCCGGTGAATCCCGCGGCGAAGAGGAGATGGCCCACGGTCATGTGCGGAGTCGACCAGAAGGCGACGATGAAGCCGGTCATCAACGGATGGCGGACGACGGCGTAGAGCCAGCCGGTGCTGAAGGGCAGGTCCACATAGTCGCGGCCCTTCCATGCCAACCACGCCTGACGAAGGCCGAACAGGTCGAAGTGGTCGATCATGAAGGTCGAGGCCAACACGATGGCCCATCCCATCGCGTAACCGCCAATGGCGAGCGGTCGGAGGACCGGATCCGGGAGATCCCACACGACGCCGACCAGCGGCCGCCACTGCCAGAAGAGGAGCAGGAGGATCGAGGTCGCGGCCAGGACGTAGATTGATCTCACCGCCCCCTGCGGCATGGCCGCCGCCGCGGCGCGTCTGTAGCCGTCCCTCGCCATCATTGTGTGCTGAAGCGCGAACAGCACTATGAGGCCGCCGTCCACGAGCACGGCCTCCGGAAGGCCGACGTGCGGGCCGGTGTCGACATTCTTCACCACGTTCTGCTCGGCGAGGAAGGCGACCGCCCAGAGAAACGCGACGAGGAACAGCAGGTAGGAGACGGCGGCTTGGGTGGCGATGGCGATCCTGGTGGGCAGCGAGTTCATGTCGCCAAACAGTCTGTCGGCCTCGATCTTCCGCGCCAATCGGACGAAACACCTACCCGAGGGGCGAGGAGTGCCCGCCCGGTCCGCAATTCCACCCACCAACGGCGCGGATAAGCTGAGACAGCCGCCATGAGACAGGCCATCGGCTTCGTCAACACCTCGCAGGGACGGGTCGCCTACGCCACGGTGGGTAGCGGGCCGCCGCTGCTCTGCGACACGGGCTGGGTGAGCCACCTCGAGTTCAGCTGGCGGGAGGCTGCGTACCGCGATTTCTTCGAGGCGCTTGCTGCCGGTCACACCGTGATCCGCTATGACAAGCCTGGGACCGGTCTCTCCGATCGCGCACGCTCCAGGTACGACATAGAGCCGGAGGTCGAAGCGGTGACCGCCGTCGTCGATCATCTCGACCTTGCCCGGCTGAGCCTCTTCGGCGCTTCGCAGGGAGGGCCCGTGGTCGCCGCCTATGCCTCCCGCAACCCCGGGAGGGTCAAGAGGGTCGTCCTCTACGGCACGTTCGCCTGCGGTGCCGAGCTCGCCGCCGACGCGCTGAAGTCCTCGCTCGTGGCCCTGGTCAAAAGTAACTGGGGACTTGGCTCCGAACTCCTGGCGGACCTCTTCCTGCCGGGTTGTGACAGCGCCGCGAAGGAATGGTTCTCGGAAGCCCAGCAGGCCTCGGCAACGGCGCAGATGGCCGCCGACCTGCTTGCCGCCAATTACCTGATAGACGTTCGGGCCGAACTGTCGGCGATCACCGCGCCAACCATGGTGATCCACCGCGAGAAGGATCGCGTCATACCGTTCGGCGCTGGCCGTGAGCTCGCCGCGATGATCCCCGATGCCACCTTCGTCCCGCTGGGCGGGCGGGCGCATCTGCCCTATTACGGGGACGCAAATGCGGTCCTCCAAGCGATCGCACACTTCCTCCCGGCCGCCGCGGCCTCAACTCCGCCGCCGCTTTCGCCGCGCGAGATGGAGGTGGCGACGCTGGTCGCCGAGGGCCTCACCAACGGTGAGATAGCGAGCCGTCTCACGATCTCGCCTCGCACTGCGGACAGCCACGTCGAGAACATCCGGGCACGGCTGGGCTTTCGCTCCCGGGCTCAGATCGGTGCCTGGCTGGAGCAGCGAAAGAGGCCGACCGGCGGCTGATCCGGGGGCGGGATTCCGTCTATGGTCTGGCTGCCAGATGTCAGCCGCCCTCCATGTCGGGACCAGCGGATTCTCGTATCCCGAGTGGCGTGGCTCTTTCTATCCCGAGAAGACCCCGGCCGGCCGGATGCTCGCCGAGTACGCCCAGCAGCTCAATGCGGTTGAGCTCAACAACACCTTCTTCAGGTTTCCGGCGCCCGCCGCGATCGCGGCCTGGATGGCCGCCACAGGCGATGGCTTTCGCTTTTGCCTCAAGGCCCAGCGCAGCCTGACCTACTCGAACCCGGCCTTTCCCCGCGGGGCGTCGGCAGCCGATTTCGGGTCGCGCCTCGCGGCACTGGGTGCCAGGGCCGGGCCTGTGCTCATCCAGTTCCCGCCGACTTTCAAGAAGGACCTGCACGCCCTCGACGATCTGCTTGGCAACCTCGCTCATCCGGCCGCCGTCGAGTTTCGAGATCCAAGTTGGCTCCTAGAAGAGACATTCTCGGTTGCCCGGACCCACGGGGCGGCGGTCGTCGTCACCGACCAGGAGAACTGGCCGCGGGCGCCGCGGGTGGAGACGGCGCCGTTCGCCTACTACCGACTGCGGCGGGATTATTCCGACGCCGATGTCAGGGCGTGGGCGGAGGACCTTCGCTCGGAGCTTCGGGCGCGGACCGAGGTCCACGTTTTCTTGCGGCACGCTTTGGAGGCGCCGCACCGGGCGCTGCTGCTGCGCGCGGCGGTCGCTTCCGCACCGGGTTAGGAGGCGGCTTCGCGGCGGCGATCTCCGCCTCCTCGGCGGCGATCACGGGATCCGCGAACTCGGCCGCCGCGACGACCGCCGCCACCGCGAGGGCCGGCGGGGCCGGGGCTTCGACGGTCGGGCTCCGGCGGGCCATCAGGATCGGGATCGCCACGATAGCGACAACGACCATGATCAGGGAGGCCCACTGGGCCTGGCGGAGGCCATAGGCCACCTGGTCGTCACGCAAAAAGCTCAGGAAAAAACGGGTGACCGCATAGAGGGCCAGATAGATGAGCCCGGTGACGCCGTTTGGAAGGCGCCGCTTCATCCGCTGGTGGACGGGCAGGAGGGCGCCGAGGAGGATGAAGTTCACGATCAGCTCGTACGCCACCTCGGGATGGACGACGCGGTCGGGCTGTCCGAGCGTGTGCGCATTGATGTAGCGGACACCCCAGGGCAAGGTCGTGATCGTCCCGTGATGCTCGCCGTTGATGATGTCACCGATCCGGCCGATGGCGAGCCCGACCAGGTTCGCTGGGCCCGCCGCGTCAACGATCTTGAGGAAGGAATTCTTCGTGCGCCGCGACCAGAGCCAGAAGCCCACGAGCGCTCCGAAGATGCCGCCCCACTGGCTGATCCCGCCCTCGTTGACATAGAAGACGCGGATCCATTGGCCGATGAACAGCTTGTAGTTCTCGAGCACAAAGTAGAGGCGGGCTCCGAGGAGACCGAAGATGATCGCCCAATAGGAGGCGTCGTAGATCTTCTCCGGCTGGATGCCATCCTTCCCGGCCAGGTAAACGCCGAGCCGGATGCCGGCAAGGATCCCCAGAACGCTGAAGACCCCATGCCAGGTCAGCGTGAAGGGCCCGATCGTGAAGAGGTTCGGATTGAGATCGATGTCGATGGCCAGTGCCGACAGCCCGTGGTTCAGCAAGGCAAGACCGGAGATCAATCTCATCAGCCGAGAACCTTGGCGAGGCGGCGCAGGGCCGCATCTTTCGGAAGCAGGGCCAGGGTCTGGTGGATGGGCGGCGAGTTGCCCCCTGTAAGCGCTAACCGGATGGGGTTGAACAGCTTTCCGCGTGACCAGCCGCGCTCCTCCCGCAGTTCGTCCAACGCGCGCTCGATGTCCTCGGCGCGCCATTCGGTCTCCTCGAGCCTGGCAACCGCCGCCTCGACGTAGACACGATCGTCGCCTTCGACAGGGGAGACGTCCGGCTCGTCCCACAGGTACTTCAAGAGGTCGCGCGCGTCCGCGAGCGTCTTCATCCGCTCCAGCAACGCCGGCGCAGCCCGCAACCGGGTGGCGGCGTCGAGCTCGGGCAGGAACGGCTCCAGTCGCGCCGCCAGGTCCTCCACCCCAAGCGCCCGGATGTAGGTGGCATTGATCCAGTCCAGCTTTTCCCGGTCGAAGATCGCACCGGCGCTCTGGACACGGCCGATGTCGAAGCGCTCGACCAGCTCATCGAGGGTGAAGATCTCCTCCTCTGTGCCTGGGTTCCAACCCAGTAGCGCGAGGTAATTGATCATCGCCTCGGGGAGGTAGCCCCAGTCCCGGAACTGCGTCACGAGCGCGGGGTGGCGGCGCTTGGAGAGCTTCGTCCGGTCGGGCGCCAGGATCAGAGGTATGTGGGCGAAAGCCTCCGGCCTGTCATAGCCGAGCGCGTCGAGAAGCATCAACTGGGTGGGGGTGTTGGAGAGGTGTTCCTCGCCCCGGATGACGTGCGTCACGCCAAGGAGAGCGTCGTCGACGGGACTGGCGAAGTTGTAGGTCGGAAAGCCGTCGGACTTGACGATGACCGGGTCACCGATGAGCCCGGAGTCGAAGCGCATCGTTCCCCTGATCAAGTCGTCGAATACGACCTCCCCGCCAGGCACTTCGAATCTGACTGTGAAGGTAGTGCGGCCCGCGGGCGGGTTGTTGAGACAGCGCCGGGAGTAGACGGGCGGGCGTTTGGCCGCCTGGGCCGCCTTGCGCTCGACGTCGAGCTCCTCGGGCGTGCAGTAACAGCGGTAGGCCTTGCCCGCTGCGAGGAGGCGGGCGGCATGCTCCTTGTAGATGTCGAGCCGCTCGGACTGGCGCACCGGCCCTTCGTCCCAGTCCAGCCCCAGCCACCTGAAGCTGTCGTAGATGTAGGCCTCGTCCTCGGCGGTCGAGCGCTCGAGGTCGGTGTCGTCGATCCGAAGCAGGAAGTTCCCGCCGCGACCGCGCGCATAGAGGAGGTTGAAGAGGGCGGTCCTGGCGCTGCCCACGTGGATCGGTCCGGTTGGGCTGGGAGCCATCCGCACCCTCACAGGGCGGTCGGGCACGGGCCATATCCTAGCTGGGTAATGGCTGGTCTCCTTGCGCTTGTCGGCGGGATCGAGTTTGAGCCGGGCAATGAGCCGCAGGACCGGGAGATGGTGGCGGCGGCCGGTGCAGGGCCGGCCTACCTGCTCCCGACCGCCCAGGCGCGCAGCGGTCCGGCCAAGGCGATCGCCCAGGCGGAGCGCTGGTTCGCCAGGCTCGGGCTCCAGGTCGAGGAGTTGCCGGTCACGACGAGGGCGCACGCGCGCTCACGGGAGCTGGCCGATAAGGCGGCTGCGGCCGGGTTTTTCTACCTCGTCGGCGGCGATCCAGGCCGCGTCGCAGAGGTATTGAGGGGCTCGCCGGTCTGGGAGGCGATGCTCGCCGCCTGGCGCGGCGGGGCTGTCCTGGCCGGGTCGTCGGCCGGGTCGATGGCGCTCGGCCAATGGACCCTCGTCATCGACCGCTGGCCCCATCACGACGTCAGAAAGTACAAAGACGCCCTCAACGTCGTACCGAAGAGCGTGGTCCTTCCGCATTTCGATACCTTCGGGGACCGGTGGATCCCGTCCGCCACGGCGGCTGCGCCCGCGCCGGGGGTGACCCTGATCGGCATCAACGAGCGCTGCGCGGCCATCCACGACAGCCGCGGCTGGCGTGCCGTGGGCAAGGTTGTCGTGATCAGGGACGGCGAGCGCAGTGACCACGTGTCAGGTGACTCCCTACCGCTGCCCGAGCCGCTGGTTCAGGCTTAGCGAATCCGATTGGAATCAAGGCGCAGCCGCCGTCCGGCCCTGCAGTCCGCAACGGTCCGCGTGGGCACTCTCAACATCCACGACACGCAGGGCGGGAGCGGCCCTCCGGCCCTTTTCATCCACGGCCTCGGCTCGAGCGGCTACATGGAGTGGCGATTCACTCTCCCGCACTTTGTGCGCACGCACCACGTTTACGCGCCCGACCTGCCCGGTTTCGGCCGCAGCGACAAGCCGCGGACGGCTCGCTACGGGATCCCCCTCTTCGCGAAGACGATCGACCGCTACCTGGCGGCGCGGAAGATCAAGTCGGCGCCGGTCATCGGTACCTCCATGGGCGGGAGGATCGCCCTCGAGATAGCGCTCCGCTACCCGTCCCGGGTGAGCAAGCTTGTCATCGTCAATGCGCTCGGGCTCGGGCGTCCGAAGATCCAACCCTACTACCCGCTGATGCTCGTTCCCAGGCTGGGCGAAGGAGTCCTCCACGGGATGAAGCACGCGCTTAACTGGGCGCCCGGCCATCTCATCCGGCGCGTCGCGGCGCGCTACATGGGCGCGGCGGGCAACCTCCACGAGACTCTCGGTGACGACTACCTCTCCGACCTTCGGGAGATGCACATGTCCGACGGCTATGCGGACGCCTACGTGGCGACCGTGCGCTCCTTCGCCGCGCCCAGCTTCTTCTTCGGCAGCATGGACGTCAGCGGCGAGCTTTCCAAGATCAAGGTCCCGGTCCTCATCATCTGGGGGGCCAACGACCCGCTCTTCCCCCTCGAGCAGGCGATGCGTGCCCACGCATCGATCCCCGGCTCCAGGCTGGTCATCATCGAAGGCGCCGGCCACACCCCCCAGGCCGAACGGCCGGAGGAGTTCAATAAGCACCTCGACGCCTTCCTCAAGAGCTGAGCTGCCCGTCTACACCGGTCCGGACTACAGGACCGCGATCGCGGGTGGTTTTGGGCCGCCCGACCCTCTTCTGCACCCGGACCCGAAAGCGCCTCCGCGGCTCTACCTGTTCATCGTGGCGCTGCTCCGCTGGCTGGTTCCAAAGGTCTTCCGGTTCCGGGTCGAGGGCCTGGAGAACCTGCCCCCGGCGCCCTTCATCTTGGCCAGCAACCACCAGCGCTGGTTCGACTCGGCCATCATCCTCGCGGCACTGCCGCCGGGTCCGGTCGTCTACTCGATGGCCAGGCGCGACACCGTCTTCGACGCCGGCTGGAAGCGGTCGATCGTCCGCCGGCTGGGTGTCTTCGCGATCATGCCCAGCCAGGGCGAGCTGGACGTAACGGGCGTCGCGAGCACCTACAACGTGCTTCATTGGGGCGGGATCGTCCTCATCTTCCCGGAGGGCCGGTACTCCAGAGGCGGGGCGCTGCGGCCGCTCAAAAAGGGCGTCGGCCACTTCGCACTCCAGGCCGGAGTGCCTGTCGTCCCGGTGGTCCTCGTGGGTGTTGACCGGCTCCATCTGTTCGGCCGGGTCTCGGTGACGATCGAACCGCCGATCCGTCCCGACCCCCCCGCCTGGTGGGAGCCCTCTCGCAGGATCCTGGCCGTCGTCGAACAGGTGCGCGAGTCCTTCGAGCGCGTTTTTGACCGGGCACGTTCGAACAAGCCCCGTGAGGAACGCATCTGGCGTCGCGCCGGACGCCGCCTGAAGAGCCTCGTGCCCGACCGGTTGAGATCGCAGAAATTCGCCGAGGGCACCGACACGAGGGCCTCGCCCTCGGGTCCTTAGGGAATCAGGCTAAACCGCCTGCCGTCGCGGGCCCTTCAGCGGACGGCGAGGCACGTGACCGTCTTGAAAACGCCTTCGACCTTCTGGATCTTCTCGACGATCAAGTTGCCGATGGCGGCGACATCCTCCGCCTCACATACGGCTATCACGTCGAATTCCCCGGTGATGGCGTCGGCGGCGGCGATCCCCGACTGGCCCTGCAATGCTCGCGCGACGTCGATCGCGTGCCCCGGAGAGGCGTTGATCAGCACGTATGCCTTCATTCCCAAGATTGCACCCCCTGCGGTTGTACGGAAGAAAACCTGACGGGCAGATTAACCTGATTTGAGCGCGCGGACCATCACCTCGCCGGTGGTGTTGGCGCCGGAGAGGATCACGACGACGCGCTCGCCGGGCGACGTTCGGTACCTGTACATGAGGCCCGCCAATGCCGCGGCGCCGGCCGGCTCGGCCAGGAGGTGCTCCCACTCGAAGTAGAGGCGGATGGCGCTCACCATCTCGTCGTCCTCCACGAGCAGAATCTCGTCGACCCACCTCTGCACGATCCCGAACGTGAGGCGACCGGGGCGGGTGGCAGCGAGTCCATCGGCGATGGTCTGGACCTTTGGCAGGCTGACGATCTTTCCGGCGGCGATCGAGGCGTGCATGCCCGCGGCCCCGGTCGGCTCGACACCGATGATCTTCACCTTGGGCCGCACCCGCTTCAGGTAGGCGGTGATTCCCGCGATAAGGCCGCCGCCGCCGATCGGCACGATTACAGTGTCGAACTCGGTCAGCTCGCGCACGACCTCGACGGCGACCGATCCCTGGCCGGCGATCACGTCGGCGTCGTCATAGGCAGGCAGGTAAGTTGCGCCGCTCTGCGCCTGTGCGACGAGTGCCGCATCGGCCGCATCCTGGTAGGTCTCTCCGGCGTGGACCACCTTGGCGCCGAGGCGGTGGATGGCCTCCACCTTCAGTGGGTTGGCATCGATTGGCATGAAGACGGTGGCCGGGATCCCGAACGTCAACGCCGCATAGGCGACGCCCTGTCCGTGGTTTCCCGCCGACGCCGTGATGACCCCCCTGGGGCGCTCATTGGGGCGGAGATGAATGATCTTATTGAGCGCGCCCCGGACCTTGAAGGAGCGGACGGGCTGGACACCCTCGATCTTGATGTGCACCTGGCAGCCCGTCCTGTCGCTGATGGCACGCGAATACTGGAGGGGAGTGGGCGGCAGGTAGAACGCGAGGTCCTGGGCAGCCTGCTCGATCGCCGCAAGTGAAACGCCTGTCGTCGCGGGCCGGAGGTCCACTTCCGCAGCAAGCGTAACCACGGAACTCGCGGCGGCTTAGGGTTTGCGCACCTGGATGAGGAAGCTCACTCCCGCCGAGCTTGACGCCGAACGACTCCTGGTCGAGCGGGCTCAGCGCGACCGCACTGCGTTCGGGGAGCTATATGAGAGGTACGTGGACGCCATTCACTCCTTCGCCTATCACCAGACGGGCTCGATCCAGCAGGCCGAGGAGGTCACCGCCGAGACCTTCGAGCGGGCGCTTCGGCACCTGCCCGGTTATCGCTGGCGCGGGGTGCCCTATGGCGCCCTTCTCTACCGGATCGCCGCGTCGGTGATCTCCCGTCAAAGGCAAAGGGCGCCGTGGCTCGAGCTGCCCGAGGTCCTGCCGAGCCTCGAATCCGGACCCGAGCAGGCGTGGCTCGAAGCTGACCGCGACGGGCGCCTGCGCGTCGAGCTGGCAAGGCTTCCTGACGACCAGCGGACAGTCCTTCTCCTTCGCTTTGAGTCGGGAATGCGGAACCAGGAGATCGCTCGCGTCATCGGTCGCAGCGAGGGCGCCGTCAAGGCGCTGACCTTCCGCGCGATGACGGCCCTGCGCGACCGCCTACAACCTGAGGAGGTACTCAATTGAGGACCGGTAAGAATTTGAGCAGCAGCAAGATGGAGGACCGCCTCAGTGCTGCTCTCGACCGCGCCCTGGCCGGTTCGCCGAGCGGGGTCCCGGCGGACGACGAGCTCATCGGGTTGCTCGGCACGGCCGCATTCCTGAGCGAAAGCCTCGCGCAGGTCCCTGCGTCGGAGCCCTTCCGGACATCGCTCCGCGAGTGGCTGGAGCGCGCGCCCGAGCCTCGCTGGTGGCAGGACCTGGTCGGCGCCTTCCGGCGACGTGTGCCCGTCCCCGGGCGCCGGCCGGCCATCGGTGTTGCTCTCGGCGCCGGCGCTGCCGCGGCGATAGTCATCGGCGTAATGGTGGTTCGCAACCGGCGCGCGGCGGCGGCGGGAATCGCCGGCTAGCCTCGACCCGGCACGACCGGAGTGAATGCCGGCAGGCGGGCCTTTTTTAAGAGAGACTGCACCTCGGCATGAGTGACGACTTGGACCAACTGGCCGCGGCGGAGGCCGCCCGCATGAAGGCGCGGGACAGGAAGGTTCGGGGACCGAAGATGATCGTCGACAACGCCGGCCTTCGCAAGGCGACGATGGCTCTGGCCGATCGTCGTCGGCGCAAAGCCGCCAAACCGGAAGGGGGGCCGAAAGTCTAGGACACGCTGGTGACTGTGCGCCGGATGCGCATGAGTCAGCCGCCGTCACACTCGACTGGTGTCGTGGCCGCGACGATCGTGCGTCGGTGGGTACCGGTGCCACAGAGCTTGTCGCCCTCGTGGCACTCTACCTCGAATCGGAGTTTGCGGCCGTCTACCTCGACGAGTCGGCTCGAGACGCGGACCTTCCCGCCCAACATGGTCGGCGCCAGGTGTTTGACGCAAACCTCGAAGCCGACGGTCGTCGTCCCCGGCGGCAGGAACGGCTCCACCGCGAAGTGGCTGGCGTTCTCCATCAACAGGATCATGAACGGCGTCCCGAGGATGCCCGCACCACCCACATGGCGGGTGACCAGGGTTTCGTCCACCGTCCTCGCGAGCTCGCCGGTGATGCCGGGTTGGATCCGCTCGAGGCCGTCCACTTAGGTACATTCTGAAGCGAATGCCCCACCCTCCAGTTCGCAAGGCGGTCTTCCCGGCGGCAGGGCTCGGCACAAGGTTCCTGCCCGTCACCAAGGCGCAGCCCAAAGAGATGCTGCCGCTGGTGGACAAGCCGACCATCCAATACGGCGTCGAGGAGGCGATCGCCTCCGGGATCGAGCAGGTGATCATGGTCACCGGAGGCGGCAAGCGCGCCATCGTCGATCACTTCGACCGCAGCCTCGAGCTCGAGTTCTACCTCGCCGAGCGCGGAAAGGACGATCTCCTCGCCCTTCTCTCCGAGGTCGACTCCCTCAGCGAGCGTTGCGACATCTCCTACATCCAACAGAAGCAGCCCCTGGGCCTCGGCCACGCCGTCTGGACGACCCGCCGCCTCGTTGGCGGCGAGGCATGCGCGGTGTTGCTCGCCGACGATGTGATCGTCGCCGATCCGCCCTGCCTGCGCCAGCTCATCGACGTCCATTTGAAGGAAGGCGCGACGGTCATCGCCACCCGCCGGGTGCCTCGTAACCAGGTCGGCCGTTACGGGATCATCGCGGTATCCACCAGCGACGGCATCGTCCATCAGGTCTCCGACCTGGTGGAGAAGCCGAAGGTGGAGGACGCGCCCTCCGACCTCGCCATCCTCGGCCGCTACATCCTCGCCTGGGATGTTTTCGAAGCTCTCGAGTCGGCCGAGCCGGGGGCAAATGGCGAGATCCAGCTCACCGATGCGATCAAGACCACCATCAAGACCGGCAAGGTGGTCGCAGTCGAGTTCGAGGGCGACTACTACGACACCGGCGAGGTCCCCGGTTACCTGCGTGCCAACATCGCCATGGCGCTCCGCCGACCCGATCTCAGGGAGCAGCTCGAACCGTACATCCGGGAGCTCCTCGACCGCACTTAGAGGCCGGAGAGAACCCTCGCTCCGCGCCTATACTCGATCTGGCTCTATGAGCTTTTGTTTCCTCCCCACCGAGTTTGTATTGGTATGGCAGTGTCTGGAAAAAGACGGTCTGACGACGAGGACAAGGTTGTCCGTTACCTCACCACCGAGAGCGATTTCGAGGTGGAGGTCGCGCGCACCCTTCAAAAGTGGTGCGTCACCGTCTACCAGCTGCCCGACCGGGAGACACTGGCGCAGGACTTCTTTCCCGAACGGTGGAAGGCCCTGGCCCGAGCTCAGGACTTCATCCGTCTCCTGAATCAGCGCAACAAGAAGCCTGAGGGCGAGGAAGCTTCGGCAGACATCTAGGTCGCGTCTCCGGAGCCTGCCGCCTGCGTCTGGCTACAATCGGCCCTCGTGGACTTTCCAACGCTTGTCCGGCGCGAATGGGGCGCCGTCACGTTCGTGCTGACGGTCCTGCTCGGGATGATCATCGTCCCGCTCGCACTCTACTTCGGCAATGTGAAGCCTGCTCCTGTGAGCCTGCCGCCGGCCGCCAGCTCGGCCCGGACGAGTTCACCCTCGCTCCCGCCGGCCGTTTCACCGTCACCGTCACCGGCGCCTTCCCCGACACCCGCCCCCTCTCCGACCTAAAAACTCCACAGAAGCGTGTCGCCGTTGGGCCGCACGATCTGGTCGAGGCGGAGGTTCATGTCCAGCACCTGGCTCGAAACCTGAACCCGGAACTCGATCTGGTCGGCGAGGCGCAGGCCCGCGATCGTGGCGCAGTCATGCAGGAAGGGGAACACCACCGGCCGCATGAGGTTGTGGAAATAGTCGACCGACGACTTCGCCCCATCCGCGAGCGTGCCTCCCTCGCCGCTGCTTTCCCGGAAAGACATCACGACGACCTCGTCCGAGAGCTGGATCGGGTCCGACCATTTGTAAGGCGCCTCGCGAGCGGAGCGCAGGATGCGGAGGTGATCGACGAGCCTTCGCAGTGGCCGGGCGTCACCCTCGATGAGAAGGGGGACATCGCGAAGAGCCTCCTGGTCGGCCTGCGCGGCATAGCGAGCCGTGAAGCCCAGGTCGGAAACTCCCGAGAAAGGCGCCGGTACCTTGATCGTCAGCTCTTGCATCACGTTTGTGAGATCGTTGCAGTCGAGACGGCGCCTCGAATCCTACTCCAAAAATGCTACCAAAGTCACTATAAGGAAACGCAACATGCCGCTAAGTGGAATTAGGGTTCTCGACCTGACGCGCCTCCTTCCGGGAGCGTTCTGCACGATGACTCTCGCCGACCAGGGGGCCGACGTCATCAAGATCGAGGAGCCCGGGAGCGGCGACTACATGCGGTGGTACCCGCCGCTCATCGATGGCCAATCCGCAGTTTTCAACGCCCTCAATCGCAACAAGCGCGCGATAACCCTCAACTTGAAGCACCCCGACGGCAAGGAGTTGTTCACGCGCCTCGTCGCCACTGCCGATGTCGTCGTCGAGGGTAACCGGCCCGGCGTCATGGAGCGGCTGGGCCTCGGCTTTCGCCATCTGCGCGCGATCCGTCCCGACCTCGTGATGTGCTCCATCACCGGCTACGGCCAGGATGGCCCCTTCGCCCAGCGGGCCGGCCACGACCTCAATTACATGGCGACGGCCGGTGCCCTCGGCCTCAACGCTCTCCCCGCCGGGCTTCCCCACCCGCTCGCCGTCCAGGTTGCCGACATCGGGGCGGGAGGCGTCGGGGCTGCGGCCGCAATCCTCGGCGCGCTGCTGGCTGTGGCGCGCGGCGGGGAGGGGAGGTATCTCGATGTCTCCATGACCGACGGTGCGTTGACCTGGCTGGCGATGCCATTCGCAGAGGCCGGCGCCGGTGGCGAGGAGCCTGCGGCTGGGCGGACGCGCCTGCTCGGCAGGTACCCCTGTTATCGCGTTTACGGCTGTTCCGACGGCCGTCACGTAAGCGTTGGAGCTCTGGAGCCGAAGTTCTGGCAGGCGCTCGTCGAGGGACTCGGCAGGCCCGACCTGCTCGGCCTGCACTTCGATGAGTCGGCAGGCGCGCACCGCCAGTTGGAGGAGCTCTTCGCCACCCGAACCCGCGACGAATGGGCCGCTGCCCTCGACGGCCTGGACGTCTGCGTGGAGCCGGTCCTCGACATCAATGAGGTGGCGTCGCACCCGCAGATCGTCGCCCGGAACCTCATCCGGCGCCACGCGTCGGGCACCGAGGTGGCGCCCGCGGTGCCTGTCCCCGACGGCTGGCGGCGTTTCGACCCACCCCGGCTGGGCGAGCACAACGCCGAGATACTCGCCGAGGTGGGCATTCGCGCGCCCCGGCTGGCCGAGCTCCTCGAGGCGGGCGCAATTTGAGCGCGAAGGCGTCCGAGCCTCTCTTCCATCTGGCGACCCGGGCCGAGTGGCTGGCGGCCCAGGTACGCGGCCGCTACGAAGCGGAATCGCTGCACACCGAGGGCTTCATACATCTGTCGACGGCATCCCAACTCGAGTCGACCGCCCGGCGCCACTACGCGGGCCGCGACGATATGGTGGTCCTCGAGATCGACCCCGAAAGGCTCAGCTGGGATCTCCGCTACGAGGAGTCCCATGGAGAGCTCTATCCCCACCTCTACGGACCGGTCGACCTCCCCGCCGTGATGTCGGTCCAGACCTTTTCCGTCTGAGCCTGCGTTGCCTCGCGGGTCCCGCTGTTGTCGATGACGTAGGTCGCCCTCGCGCGCTTGGCGTCGATCGGCAGTTGGCGCGCGATTCGAGCGCGGGCGTCGGTCTCATCGAATCCGCGACCTTCGAGGAGTCGGTCGAGCTGGGTCTCCGGGGACACCCAGACGAGGATCGTGGCCGCGAAGAGACCGTCGAGGTCGTTCTCGAAGAGGAGGGGGATGTCCTGGACGACCACCTCGCGTCCCTCCTCGGCCGCAGCCCCGACCCGCGCGGCGGACCACTCCCGTATGAGGGGATGCGTTATGGAGTTGAGCGTCGCCAGCGCCGCCGGGTCCTTGAAGACGATCTCGGCAAGCTTCGGCCGGTCGAGCCGCTCGCCGTCCAGGATTTCCGCCCCGAACGCCTCTACGAGTTGTTCGAGGCCAGCCGTGCCCGGCTCGACAACGGCCCGGGCGCCCTCGTCCGCGTCGATGACGTAGGCCCCCAGCTCGGCCAGGTATCCGGCCACCGTGCTCTTGCCGGACCCGATGCCGCCGGTGAGGCCGATCATCCGCATTGATGTCCTACTTTGCTGTCACGTTGACCCGGACGGTGTGGAACCCGCTCGCCCCGTCCGGATAGCTGGGTGCGGTTGCGGCCGCCTGCAGCCTGCCCTCTCCGTCGCGAGCTCGCACCTGGAGCGTGTAGGCGCCTTCCCGGTCAGGGGTCCAGGTCAGTGACCAGAGAGTCCACGCAAGCGAAGAGAGCGGGGCCCTGAGGGTCGCGGGAAGCCAGTTCCGACCTCCGTCGGTGGAGACTTCGACTGTCGAGATTCTCCTGGTGCCGGCGAAAGCCACGCCCGCGATGTCGATCGGCCCCAGTTTCACCAGGAAGCCATCGCGAGGAATGTCGATGCGGGCGGTCGTCTTGATGATCGCGTTGCGCTCCCAGCCCTGGTTTTCCCAGTAGCCGTTGCGGTCGCCCGCGACGAGCTCGATCGACTCCAGCCACTTTGTGCTTTTGACGCCGTAGTGGCCCGGGGTGATGATCCGGGCGGGGAACCCGTGGCGATCGGGCAGGGGGGCGCCGGCAAGGCTGTGGACGACTAGGATCTCGGGAGCCCCCATCACAAGCGACAAGGGCAGGCTCTCCGTGTACCCGTCTCTGGCATTGAAGGCGACAGTCGTGGCCGACGCCTGCGGACCGGCGAGTGCAAGTAGGTCCCGCAACGGTACGCCGGAGAAGACGCCCGTGCTCATCAGGGGGCCGCCGACGTTGTTGGAGACGCATTCCATCGTGACCGTCTCCTCCGAGCTGGGCAGAGCTCGCAGCGCGGACAGGCTCAGCCTCTGCGGATGCTGGACCAGTCCCTTGACCTCGAGAGTCCAGCCCGCTTCGCTCACGACGGGATCGCTGAAATTCTTGGAGACGACGTAAAAGTTGGATACGGGCGTGATCTCCGGCGAGGGTCCGGCCAGGCCGCTCTCCGGCGGAGTCACAACGGACTGATACCAGCCTGGAAGCAGCCGAACGCCGAGCAGGAGAAGGCTGCCGCCGCCCACGAGGACCGGGACCATGCGCAGGAGTTGGCGGCGGCCGGGGTCGACGGCGTCGTCGGAGGCCGGCCTGGCGAGCCAGCGCTCGTAGGCGGCCTCGAGGATTATCGCGTAGGTGACGTAGAGGACGGCCCAGGTGATCGGGGCCGCGACCCCCTCGTTCAATCCGAGGAGGCCGTCCCCGGAGAAGGGGAGCAGCACCAGCGTCGTGACCGCCCAGGCAAGACCTCCCATGATCATCGCCAGGCCGGGAACCTCTCGCGTTGAGCGGACCCGACCGTAGACAGCGCCCCACGCGGCGAGCGCGACGACCATGCCCGCTATCAGGCCGGCCTCCTCGATCACCTTGCCGAGGTGCTGGAGGTTGTCGATGAGAAAGCCGAAAGCAGGTCCCGGCAGTGCATCAAGCAGGGGTTGTTGGAGAAGCTGCGGGAGTGGTTGGAGGCCCGTCAGCAGGCCGACGAGGTACATGGCAGTGACCGTTGCGGCCCCCGCTACCGCGCCGGCTACGAAGCCGCGCCCTGCCGGATGGCGTGTCAGCACCGTGTGAATGCTATGTGGAGGTCGTTTTTGAAGGGCATTTGAACTCACAGTCGTTCCTTTACCGACCGTAGGCGGATTGTTTGACGGCCTCCTTACCGTCTTCCATGCGATGGAGCAAGTCGTTTTGCGGGTGCTACGGGCAGAGGTGCGCAGGCGCAAGTGCCCCGGTTGCGGTAACTCCCTGCGGAGGGCCGACATCGAGGCCGGCTTCCGCGGCGACAACAGCATTCAGCTCCATTTCCGCTGTCGCTTCTGCTCTTTCGAGGGCGGCGGAGAGTTTGAACTCACTCCGGAGATGTGCAAGGAGGCGGCGCAGATCGCCGTCTCGGAGGATGAGCCGCTCATTCCCGAGCCGGCAGGGGTTTTCGAGTCGGATCCCATCACCGGTGATGACCTCATCACCGTGCACCAGGTCCTCCACGGCTGGCATGGCGACTTCCTGCAGTTGTTCACTCCACGCTGAGATAACCCGCTCTCACCGCAAGAGCTCGGCCTGCCCCTGCGTTGGGCTGATGGCTAATACAGGCCACAAGTGGTTAAATCCGAAGCTATGCCCGATACGTCGACGACGCCCCTGACAGCTGACGACATTTACCGCTTCCACTGGGTCGATCACGTCCGCCTGAGCCCCACTGGAGACCGTGTCGCCTACGTCGTCGTTCATGCCGACAGGGACGACGTCGACTACAGGAGCGCTGTCTATGTGCGCGCCGTGACAGCCGGAGGCCAGCTCACCAAGGTGACGGCCGGTCCCGGGGATGCGCACCCCGAGTGGGCGCCAGACGGTCGCCGCCTCGCCTATACCTCACGCGTCAACAAGGTGGCGCAGGTTTTCGTCCTCGACTCGGACGGTGGCGAGGCGCGCAAGCTGACGGATCTCGTCGAGGGTGTCGGTGGATTCGCTTGGTCCCCCGACGGCAGGCGGATCGCCTTCGTGGGAACGGTCATCGGTCATCCGGAGGGGATCGTCGACGACCCGCGTCCCGCGGAAGGGGGAGGCCGGCGCACCCCGGTTGCCCGGATCGCGGACGGTCTCGACTACAAGGCCGACGGCCGCGGTTATTTCGACGGCCGCCGCTCACATCTCTTCGTCATCGACGCCGCCGGTGGTGAGGCCCATCAGCTGACGGCCGGGCGCTGGTCCGTGGCCGGCTTCGACTGGTCACCAGACTCGACCAGCATCGTCCTCGCCGGCAACGCAGACAGGGACGCCGACCTCTCGTACACAAACCACCTCTACGTCATCTCTGCAACGGGCGGCGAGCTCAAGACGATCGGCTCCGGCCGCGAGTTCGGAGCCCCGGCCTGGAGCCCGAATGGCGATCTCATCGCCTACGTGGGACCGACCGAGTCCGCGGCCGGCCTTTATGACCGGCTCTGGATCATGCCGGCCGAAGGGGGTGAGCCGCGCTGCCTGACCGGCACCGAGGACATCTGCATCGGAGACCACGTCATCTCGGACATGCGGGGCGGCCACGGCATGCATCTCAGCTGGGACGCCTCCGGGCATCGGGTTTACTTCCCGGTCGCCTTGCAGGCGCGGAGCGAGATCTTCTCCGCCGGCCTCGACGGCGACATCCGGGAAGAGGTCGGCGGCCACCGCCAGGTCTACGACTGGGACCTCAACGCCGGCGTCCTCGCCTACTGCGCCGCCGACGCCCAAAGCCCCGGCGAGGTGCACGTCCTCGACGGGTCCGGGGACCGCCAGCTCAGCAGGCTCAATCCCTGGCTCGCGGATTGCGAGGTCCTGGTGCCGGAGCGCATGGAGTTCACCGCAGCCGACGGCTGGAAGATCGAGGGCTGGTTGATCAAACCTCCGGGCTTCGACCCCGCGAAAAAGTGGCCTCTCGTCATGGAGGTCCACGGCGGGCCGCACGGCGAGTACGGGAACGTGCTGTTCCACGAGTTTCAGGTCCTCGCCGGCAGGGGCTTCCTCGTCTTTTATGTCAACCCTCGGGGTAGCTGCGGTTATGGCGAGAACTTCATGAAGGCGGTCGTCAAGGACTGGGGTGGCAGCGATTACCTCGACCTGATGACTTCGCTTGATCAGCTGATCGAACAGACGGGATTCGTGGACGCCGAGCGGATGGGCATCGGCGGCGGTTCATACGGGGGCTTCATGACCAACTGGGCCGTCGGTCACACGGATCGGTTCAAGGCCGCTGTGTCGATGCGCTCGATCGCCAACTTCGTGAGCTTCTTCGCCTCCGGCGACATCGGCATGTGGGGCGACCAGGAGTTCGGACCCATCGACTGGAACGACCCTCAGAAGCAGTGGGAGATGTCGCCGATCAAGTACGTCAACAACATCCATACACCTCTCCTCTTGACCCATGGCGAAATGGACCTTCGCTGCCCGATTCACCAGGCCGAGGAGCTATTCGGGGCCCTCCGGATGCTCCGTCGCACGGTCGAACTGGCCCGTTTTCCCGAGGAGTCGCACGACCTCTCCCGCAGCGGCCGTCCCGACCGGCGCATCGAAAGGCTGAACCGGATCGAGGCCTGGTTCTCCAGATACCTGCTCGATGCTCCGTCCACCGCGGCCGCGAGGCCCACGGCCGTGGCGGCCGCGGGCGATTAGGTGACCGAGATGGCGGACGCCCTGCGGACGGTGTCCCGCGGCGGCCTCCGCACGCTCGCCCTCGTTGGCCAACTCGTGTTGGTCCTGGGCGTGCTCGCCGTCGGCTCGGCGACCGGTGGGCTCACGCCGCCATTCGCGATGATCGGGATCTTCGCGATCCTTCTCGCCATCGCCATCCGCTATGGCGGCGGGCCTCTTGAAGCCCCGTCCCTGACCGTTTTGTTGGGTGCGGGTATCTACGCGGCAGGGATTCTCCCGCTGTCGGTCGCGCGGAGCGCGATGCTCCTTGGCAGCGGCGTCCCCCTCGCGATCGCCGTCCTCGGCGCCATTGCCGCCGTGCGGCGAACTCGGCGGAGGGCGGCGGCGGTCTGAAGCTCAAGGGCGACAGTCGCGCCACCAATGCGGGCGTGGTGCTCGCCTACTACTCCGCCCTGAACAAGGGCGACGTGGACGCCGCGGTCGCATTCTGGGCGAAACCACTGAGAGACGAACAGCGCCGAAGGCTCGAGACGATGAGGCTGGCGTTCCCCGACTACGCGGTGCACGTGGCCGACGCGGTCGGGCAGCGCGACCGTGTCGTCGTGCGGCAGGTCGAGAAGGGGACTCATCTCGGCGACCCTCAGTCGGAGCTCGCCGGCGGTCTCCTCAATGGTGTGGTGCCAAGCGGTAAGCGGATGGAGATCCAGGTGATCCACGTTTACCGCGTGACCGGCGGCTGGATTGCCGAGCATTGGGAATCGCGCAACGACCTCGAGATGCTTAGGCAACTGGGCCTGATTGAAACGCGCGGCTGAAGAGTCGGGTCTGGCGCCCGGAGCTACGCGACGCCGAGCTGTTGCTTGAGCTCTTTCTTGAGGATCTTGCCCGTCGCGCCCTTAGGCAGCGAATCGAGAAAGCGGACCGTGCGCGGATACTTGTAGGGAGCGACTCGCTCCTTGCAGAAGGCGATGAGCTCAGCTTCGGTCGCGGTCAAGCCGGCCTTGAGGGCGACCACTGCCGCCACCTCCTCGCCCAGCTTCTCGTCCGCGACGCCAATTACCGCGGCCTCCTTGACCGCCGGGTGCGCGTAGAGCACCTCTTCGACCTCGCGGGGGTAGACGTTGAACCCGCCCCGGATGATCAGCTCCTTCTTGCGATCGACGATGTAGAAGAAGTCGTCCTCGTCCTGGTAGCCCATGTCCCCGCTGTGGAACCACCCGCCCTTGAAGGCCTCGGCAGTCTCCTCGGGCTTCCTGTAGTAGCCCTTCATGACGTTGTGGCCACGAATCACGATCTCGCCCACGTGGTCCTTGCCGCGCTGTAGAGCGCGGTCCTCGTCATCGACGATCCGCATCTCGACGCCCCAGATCCGCTTGCCGATCGACATGAAGCGGCGATCCTCGACGCTCTGGTTGAAGGAGGCGGTCGGGGAGGTCTCTGAGAGACCATAGCCCTCGAGGATCGTCAGTCCGAAGCGCTTCTCGAAGGCGAGCATCACCTCTCCCGGCATGGAGGCGCCACCGGAGACCGCAACCCGCAGAGAGCTGAGGTCGTAGTTGGTGACCTGGGGGTCGTGCAGAAGGGCGAAGAACATCGTGGGCACACCCGCGAAGACGGTGACCCTGCAGTCCTGGATGGCCTGGCAGACGGCGGCGACGTCGAACCGTGGCACGAGGGCGATGCTGCCCCCGTAGCGAAATGCCACATTCATGACGCTGCCCTGCCCGAACGAGTGGAAAAGTGGCAGCACTGCAATGCCGACATCGTCCGGCCGGAAGCCGAAAAGGCTCCCTGACACCGTGCAGTTCATGTAGAGGTTGAAGTGCGTCAACTCGGCGCCCTTCGGCTTGCCGGTGGTCCCCGACGTATAGAGAAGAACGGCCGTCTCCTCCGGCGACGTCGCGACCATTTCGAAATTGGGATCGCCGCCCAGGAGCTCGGTGAAGTTGCGAGCTCCGTCCGGCACTTCCGTGGAGCCGGGCTTCATGACGCAGTAAATCGCCGTGCCCTCCGGGGCGCCCTTGATCGCCTCCGACGAGAAGTCCTCCCAGCAGATCAGGATCCTGGCCCCGGAGTCGCTGAGGTAGAAGTTCACCTCGGGCGCCTTGTAGAGCACATTGATGGGAACGACGATGCCCCCGGCCTTGAGGATTCCGTGATAGACGATGGGGAAGTAGGGGACATTGGGGAGCATGAGACCGACGGCGTCACCCTTTTTGAGGCCGTTGCCGACGAGGTAGGAGGCCACCTGGTTCGAAAGCTCGTCGAGCTGCCTGTAGCTGACCGCGAAGGGTCCGAGGACCACGGCGGTCTTGTCGGGGGTCGCCGCGGCCGATTCCCGCAGTATCACGGCGAGGTTCAGGCTCATATTTGTCATCCTATCGATCTCATGGCAACCATCACCGGCCTTTATCGCTACGCGGTGAAGTCCTTTGCCGGCGAGGCCCTTGAGTCGGCTCGTCTTGATCCGGATGGGCTGGCCGGCGACCGCCGATACGCCTTTATCGACAGCGCTCCGAATCGCGCGGGCAAGTTCCTGACGGCGCGCCAACTGAACACGATGCTGACCTACGGAGCCGAGGAGGCCGACGGACAGGTGCTCGTCACCACGCCCGCCGGGCGCGGGCTGGACGTCGTTTCGGTGGCGCTCCGCGAGGAGCTCGAATCGGTGGTCGGACGACCGCTCACTCTGCGCGAGGCGCCCGGCTCGAACTTTGACGACTCACCCCTCCTGCTGTTGAACCTGGCCTCGGTGCGGAGGCTGGGTGAAGTGATCGGACGCGACCTCGATCCCCGTCGCTTCCGGGCCAACGTCCTCCTCGAGGGCATGGAGCCCGATGCCGAGTACCAGTGGATCGGCCGTCGGTTGCGGGCGGGCTCGGCGATCCTCGAGGCGGCGCTGCTGTGTGAGCGCTGCGTGATGATCACGTACGACCCGGACACGGTCTTATCCGATCCCGCGATCCTGCACGGATTGACCAGGACCAAAGAGACCCTGATGGGAGTCTATTGCCGGGTGGCCGAGCCCGGCAGCGTTGTGCTCGGGGATACCGTCGAACCCATGTGAACCCCAGAAGGGGTATTGCGTCCAGCGTTGATCCTCAATATATTGTGGCTGTGCAGATACAGTTCCACCGCACAGGCGGTCCGCGCCGAGACGTCGTGGGGCTCCTCAAGGTTCATCGCTGCAGCCTTCGCTCGCGGCGTGCGCTGGGCACCTTCGCCCGCGATCTGGGCCCCGAGCCCGCCGACAGAAGGGGACGCCCGGCCGGCACGACCCGCTGAGCACGTCTCTCGGCTAGGGTTCCTTCAGCCCCATTTGGGGCCCGTTACCTTAGATTGGAGGTGGAGCATGGCCGTTAAAGCTTTCAGCGACGAGTTCGCAGCCGCGTTCAAGGACGAGATCAACAAGTCCAGCGTCTACAAGCAGGCTGCCAAGGGCTGGAAATGGACGGTGGGCCTGGTCGTCGAGGCCGAACCGGAAAAGAACTTTCCGGAGCCCAGCGGTCTCTTCCTCGACCTCTGGGAGGGCGAGGCGCGCAGCGTCAAGGTTGTCTCCCCGGAGGAGGCCGGCAAGTGCGACTTCGTCATCACCGCGCCCTACACCCGCTGGAAGCAGGTCATGCAGAAGGAACTGGATGCGACCAAGGGCATGATGCAGGGCAAGCTCAAGCTCAAGGGCGACCTGCCCACGATCGTGCGTTACACCAAGTCTTCCCAAGAGATGACGGAGTGCACGACGCGCATCGACATCGACTACCCGGACGGGGCCTGAATCCGTAGCCGGCAAGGTTCTGGTCGAGTATGCGGACGGGGAGAATGCCTCCGCCTTCGCGATGATGCTGGGCGGCCTCATCGAAGCCAACGTTCAGTCGCGTCCCGAAAAGCGCCCTGACTTCGACACCCTTAAGGCGCGGGTGGGTATCAAGGTCGATGACATCGACGAATCGGTGACCCTCGACTTCAAAGGCGGGAAGCTCGTCGTCAGCAACGGCCTCAAGCCAGACCGGCGCCTGACGATCCGCACCGACGCCGACACCGTGATGGAACTCTCGAGCCTTTCGATCGGGCCTTTCGGGATGCCGATCTATGTCGACTCCGTGGGCCGCAACATCGTTTACAAGCTGCTGAGGGGCCGGTTGAAAATCGATGGGATGCTGACCGACGTGCTGACGCTGAACCAGGTCACCCGGATCTTCTCCGTCAAATGAAGACGCCGCAATGAGCACCCTGCTCGTCGTCGGCGCCGGTTCGATGGGCGCCCAGATCGCTCAGCAGGCCGCCCTTCACGCGGTTGATGTCGTTCTGCAGGACGTCAACGGCGAGCAGCTCCAGAAGGCCATCGAGCAGAACCGGGGC
>JAYUBK010000016.1:0-8950 GCA_043740835.1 Chloroflexota bacterium | reverse complement strand
CCGACTTTTTCTCGCTCATGGGCCGGGCCGTGCCGCCAAAGCGCACGGCGGTGAGCTCGGCGATGATCCCGAGCGCGGTCTCCTCCGCTCCCCGGCCGCCGAGATCGAGCCCAATGGGTCCATGGACCTGGGCGATCTGCTCAGCCGTGAAGCCTTCCCTCATCAACTCGTCGAAGCGGTTCTGGTTCGTCTTTCGGCTGCCGATGGCGCCGATGTAGCGGACGTCCCTGCCCAGGACCGAGCGCAGCGCGGGAAGGTCGAACTTGGGATCGTGTGTCAGGATCACGACGTAGGTGGACCTGTCCAGGGTGATCTCGGCAAGTCCCTCGTCGGGCCACTTCTGAATAAGCTGGTCGGCCTCGGGGAAGCGCTCGGCGGTGAGGAACTTGGCGCGGGCGTCGATGACGGTGACCCGGTAGCCGAGCAGTTTCGCCATCCGGTGCAACGGGATCGCGATGTGGATGGCACCGACGATGACGAGATGTGCCGACCGCGGATGGGGCTCGACGAACCAGTCCCCCTCGATGGTGGGGTTGTCGCGCTCGGGCTGCCTTTCGTCGAGGATCGTCTCACCGGTGACCAGGTTGGTGCGCAGGACAGCCGGCCGCTCGTCGTCGATGAGCTCGATGAGGCGCAGGTGGGCGGGCGTCAGCGGCTGGATCATCAGCTCGATGTGGCCGCCACAGGCCAGGCCGACCTCGAAGGCCACGTCGTCGGCGACGCCGAACCCGACCTTCCTCCCGGCCCCTGACTTGAGCACCTTGGTGGCCTCCTCGAAGACAGCGCCCTCGATGCAGCCGTTGCTCACCGAGCCGGCCATCCTTCCCGACCCTGAGACGACCATCTTTGACCCCAAGGGACGGGGGCTCGAGCCCCAGGTCTCGACGACGGTTGCGATGGCGATGGGGTCGCCTGCCGCGGCCCAACTGCGGACCTCTTCGACGATCTCTCTCATCTTCTTGCGGGCCTCCTTCGGTCGAGCGTTGCCAGCTTCTTTCCCAGTTCGTCGAGAGCGCGAACATTGTGAGCGGCGAGAAAGTCGTCGGTATGCGGCAGAGCCGCCGCCATGCCGCGTGTGAGCGGCTGGTAGCCATCGGAGCCCAGGAGCGGATTGAGCCAGATCAGGCGGTGCGCGGACCGATGCAGCCGCGCAAGCTCCGCGTCGAGAAGACCGACGTCACCCCGGTCCCAGCCGTCGCTGATGAGGATGACTATGGCCCCGTGGCCGAGGACGCGGCGGGCCCAGCGCCGGTTGAACTCGTGCAGCGCCTGTCCGATACGGGTGCCTCCGCTGAAGTCGTGAACCTGCTGGCTGACGCCGTCGAGGGCGCGGTCGAGGTCGCGACGGCGGAGCAGCCTCGTTATCCGAGTGAGGCGCGTCGAGAACACGAACGTCTCGACATCTTCACGGCGGGCGACGGCGTGGGCGAAGATCAGCAGCTGTCTCGAGTAGCGCTCCATGGAGCCGCTGACATCGCACAGCAGCACCAGCTTGCGCCGGCGCATCCGCGGTTCGCGGCGGAGCAGTCGCATCAGCTCACCGCTGGAGCGAACCGCCTGTCGGGTCGTCCGCCGGAGATCGATACGGCCACCCCGGGCAGGCGCCAGGCGCCGCGTGCGCCGCTCTGCCATCCGCCACGGCGACTGTTGCAAGAGGCGCCGGATCTGCTCTGACTCGTCGTAGGTCAACTGGTCAAAGTTTTTCCGCCGCAGCAGCTCCTCGGAGCTGTAGCCGGAGCTGTCTGCGGGCGTCGTGCTCGAATCGTCCTCCCGTGGCATCTCAGAACGCGGAATGCCGAGAAGCTTGAGCCAGGCCTCCGCCCGCTCAGGGGCCAGCGGCAATGCCCGGCCGCGCCCGGGAATGGCGCCCGCCAGCATCCGCGGGTCGGGAGGGGCCCAGTAGATGTCGAACGCGGCTTCGAACAGCACCAGCTCTTCCTTGCGGCTCACGAAGGTGGTGCGCAGGGCATTTCTGAAGTCGGGCTCGCTTCCGATCGAGATGTGATTCAGTGCCAGAGTGGCGTCCTTCAGACGGCCGGGCCCGGCGTCGAGCCCCGCATCGTGCAGGAGGCGGGCGAACCCCGCCAGACGGGGCAGGATGTCGGGGCCCGGGGTCCCCTCAGGCACGAGCCTGTTCGACCAGCTTCGGGATGGCTTCCCGCGCTCGCTCGAGGTCCTCCTGGTACTTGAGAGCCGCCCCGAGGGTCGCCTCGACAAGTGCCTCATCTACACCAATGGCTCCCAGCGCGGCCAGGGCTCGAGCCCAATCCAGAGTTTCGGCGACGCCCGGCAGCTTGTACAGGTCCATGTCGCGCAGCGCGTGGATGAGTGTCGCGACCTGGTTCGCGAGGCCGGCGGCTGCCTCGGGCACCCGAGCCTCGACGATGGCGATTTCCTTGGCGAGGTCCGGATAGTCGATCCAGTGGTAGAGGCAGCGTCGTTTGAGCGCGTCATGGACCTCGCGCGTGCGATTCGAGGTGATGATTACAAACGGCGGCCGCCGGGCCTTCACCGTCCCGAGCTCAGGGATCGAGATCTGGTAGTCGCTCAGGAGCTCGAGCAGGAACGCCTCGAACTCCTCGTCGGAGCGGTCGATCTCGTCGATGAGCAGCACCGGCGGCACAGCGTCGTCGTTGTCGATTGCGTCCAGCAGCGGACGCCGGAGCAGGAACTCGGGGCTGAAGATCTCCTTCTCCGCCGCGCGCCGATCCTCGTTCTCGCCCATGAGCCGGATGTGCAGCAACTGTCGCGGATAGTTCCACTCGTAGGCGGCGTGGCCGAGGTCGATACCCTCGTAGCACTGGAGGCGGATGAGTCGTGCGCCGAGCACGTCGGCCATGACCTTGGCCGCCTCCGTCTTTCCAACGCCGGCCTCCCCCTCGATGAAAAGAGGCTTGCCCAGCTTCAGGGCGAGAAAGATCGAGGTGGCCAGCGGACGGTCACCGATATAGCCACGCTCGGCCAGGCTAGCGAGGACGTCGTCGATCGAGTTCATCTGCACTGTCTAAGGCTACCTCCTAGCCAATTTGGACCCTTCAAACAAGTGGAGGGACAACCCGGCACGGCCAGGTCGCCCCTCCCGTCGAAGCTTCGAAGGAGGCTGTCAGTTGCTGCTGCCGCTCTGCTGCAGGGCGCGCTTCACGAGGACCCGCGCGAGGTGCTTTTTGTACTCCGGCGTGGCGCGCAGGTCGCCGGAGGGGTTGAGACCATCGGAAGCCATCTCGGCGGCCTGCTCGATGCTGGCGCCACCCGCAAGCGCGGCCTCGACGGCAGTCGCCCGGACCGGGGTCGGCCCGACGTTGGTGAGCCCGACCCGCCAACCTCCATTGAGCTGCTGCGCGGCGGCCCCGACGATCGCCCAGTCGAAGAGGCGACGCCGGAACTTGATGTACTTGTGGGGCCCATTGGCGACCGGCCAAGACACTTCGCAGACGAGCTCGTCCGGCTCCAGGGGAGTGGTGAAGATGTCCTTGAAGAAGTCCTTTGCCGCGTAGCGATTCTTGTTGGTGACGATCTCCGCCTCGAGCATCAGGGCCAGCGTCGGATAGTCGCCGGCGGCATCGGCGTGCGCGATGACACCGCCCATGGTGCCCATGTTGCGAATCTGGTTGTCGCCGACCTCGTCGGCCACCTCCGCCAGGAGGGGCAGGTTCTGGCGGACGACGTCCGATTTGATGATGTCGATGTGACGCGTCATGGCTCCAATCCGGAGCCTGCCTCCGTCATTGACGATGTAGCTCAACTCCTTGCAGCCGTTGATGTCGATGAGGGCCGACGGCTGCGAGAGCCGAAGGCGCATCAGCGGGATTAGGCTGTGCCCGCCGGCGAGGACTTTGGCGTCCTCACCGTGCTTCTGCAGGAGCGACACCGCCTCCTGGACGGAGGTCGCCCTCTCGTACTCGAAAGCGGCTGGAATCATTTCGTGCGGGCCTCCTGAATCTGCTTCCAAAGCCGGTCCGGGCTGGCCGGCATGTCGATGTGCTTGATGCCAAGTGGCGAGAGAGCGTCAACCAGGGCGTTGATGACCGCGACGCTCGACGCGATCGTGCCCGCCTCTCCGATTCCCTTGACACCGAGCTCGTTGGACGGACTCGGCGTGACGGTGCTGCCGATGAACAGCGGCGGCATCTCGTTGGCGGTCATCATCGCGTAGTCGAGGAAGGTGCCAGTTCGCAGCTGGCCGGAATCCTCGTCGTACACGACCTCTTCGAAAAGGGCCTGAGCGATGCCCTGGGCGATCCCGCCGTGCAGTTGGCCCTCGACGATCATCGGATTGATGACGTTCCCGCAGTCGTCGACGGCGACGTACTTGCGGAGGTCCACGGACCCGGTTTCGGGGTCGACCTCCACGACGCAGACATGCGCTCCAAATGGCCAAACAAAGTTCGGCGGATCGAAATAGGTGACGGCCTCCAGGCCGTGCTCCATGCCCTCGGGGAGGCCGGCGCCATAGGATGCGAAGGCCACCTCGCCGAGCGCCTTCTGGTTGTCAGGGCTGCCCTTGACGAAAAACTTGCCCTGCTCGAAGACGACGTCCTCTTCGGCCGCCTCGAACATGTGGGCGGCCAGCTTGCGCGCCTTCTCGACGACCTTCTGGCCGGCGACGCGGATGGCCATGCCACCGACGGCCAGGCTGCGCGACCCGTAGGTTCCGTACCCGAAGGCGGGTCCCTCGTTGGTGTCACCATGACGAATCTCGATCGAGTCATAGGGCACGCCAAGAGTGTCGGCGGCGATCTGCGCGAAGGTTGTCTCGTGCCCCTGCCCGTGGGAGTGCGTGCCCGTGTAGATGGACACGGCGCCGGTGGGATGGACCTTGACCTGGGCCGACTCGACGAGTGCCACGCCGGCCGCGGGCGCGGTCGCCGCACTGGGGCCGAAGCCGCAGATCTCGATCCAGGTCGAGATGCCGATTCCGAGGTAGCGGCCCTGGGCGCGGAGGGCCTCCCGCTCGCGCTTGAGGTCCTCGTAGCCCGCCATCTGAAGCGCCTTGTCGAGGGAACCGGCGTAGTTGCCGGAGTCGATGACGAGGCCGAAGTTCTGGGTGTGCGGGAACTCCGTGATGAAGTTCTTCCTTCGGATCTCGGCCTTGTCCATTCCGATCTCGGCGGCGACCATGTCCACCATCCGCTCGACGAGGTGGGTGGCCTCGGGCCGCCCCGCGCCGCGATATGGATCGGTGGGGACCTTGTTCGTGAGGACGCCGACCGTGCGAGCGCTGACGCCGCCGGGCCAGAGGTAGGCACCGCCACCGAGCAGGCAGGCACAGGCCTGGAAGGCGCTGAAGAGGCCGCAGTAGGCCCCCATGTCGAGGTACTGGGTCAGCCGGATCGCCTTGAAGGTGCCGTCCCGCTGGGCCGCGATCTCGACGTCGAAGACCTGGCCGCGGCCGTGGGTCGTCGTCTGCAGGCTCTCGGTGCGGGTCTCAATCCACTTGACGGGACGGGCGAGGATCTTGCTTGCCGCGGGGACCAGGTAGTCCTCCGGATAGGGCGAGATCTTGGCGCCGAAGCCACCGCCGACGTCGGGTGAGATGACCCGGCACTGCTGCTCGCCCATGCCGAGGGCGCCGCCGACGAAGAGGCGGATGAAGTGCGGATTCTGGCTCGACATCCAGATCGTGAGCTTGCGGTCGTAGGAGTCGTACTCCGCGAGCACGCCGCGGGTCTCCATCGACGTTGGCGCGAGGCGCTGCTGGAGGATCCGCTCCTTGATCACCACCTCGGCATCCGCAAACGCCGGGTCGGTTGCCTCGTACGGAATGTAGGTGAGATCCCAGCCCCTGTTGTCCGGCAGATCCAGGTGCACTTTCGGGCTGCCTTCGGCGAGGGCCTTCTCGAGATCCATCACGGCGGGAAGGACCTCGTAGTCGACCTGAACGAGCTGGGCCCCGTCGGCGGCCTGGTAGGTGCTGTCGGCGATGACGACAGCCACCGGCTCGCCCTGGAAGCAGACTTCGTTTTCGGCGATCGGGAAGCGGTTGGGCGTCTGCTGCTTCTCGGCGACGAACGCCGCGGCGACCGGGTGGAAGCCGGCGATGACCTCCTTGAAATCCTTGGCGGTCAGGACCGCGATCACGCCCGGGGCCTTGGCGGCCTCGGAAGTGTCGATATGAGTGATGTTGGCGTGCGCGTGCGGGCTGCGCACGACGGCCATGTGAACGGTCCCGGGGCGCGTGAAGTCGTCCACGAAATGGCCGTGACCGGTGATCAGCCGGGGATCCTCGCGGCGGTGGATCTTGGCTCCGATCATCTGCGAGATGGCCATTGTTACTCCCCTCCTGCCGGCTGCGTGCTGTAGGTCGCCGGCTTGTCAGCGGCAATCATCGAAGCGGCCGCGGACTGGACGGACTTGATGATGTTCACGTAGCCGGTGCAGCGGCAGAGGTTGCCCTCGAGTCCCTTGCGAATCTCGTCCTCCGTGGGATTCGGGTTCTCGGCGAGAAGGTAGGCGCTGGCCATGATGAAGCCGGGAGTGCAGAAACCGCACTGGAGTCCGTGCTCATCCCAGAAGGCCTGCTGCAACGGGTGCAGCTTCTCGCCGTCCGCCATGCCCTCGATCGTCGTGATCGTGGCGCCCTCGGCCTGGACCGCGAACATCGTGCAGGACTTGATGGCCTTGCCGTCAACGTGGACCGTACAGGCGCCGCACTGGCTCGTGTCACAACCCACATGAGTGCCGGTGAGGCCGGCAACGTCGCGCAGGTAATGCACGAGAAGGAGCCTTGGCTCGACCTCGTCCTCCCGTTTCCTGCCGTTCACCGTCAACGCGACCTTTCGTTTCATTCACTCCTCCTGGGAGAACGATGTCGAGCGGAAAATCGAGGTCAGCCGAGAGAGACTGCGCGTCCCGTTGAGGTCATCTCCAGCCCGGGGTCGCGCGGCGCGTTTGATTATAGTCAGCGTAAATTCCCATGCAGATCGAGAACTCGTTTGACGTGGCGGCTTCCCCGGACAAGGTTTTCTCCTTCCTGCTAGACGTTAACCGGGTCGTCGGGTGCATGCCCGGCGCCGAACTTTCGGAGATCGTCGACCCGACCACCTTCAAAGGCAAGGTGAAGATCAAGGTCGGGCCCGTGACAGTCGCCTACGCGGGCACCGCTCGCATCGTCGACCGCGACGAGGCCAACCGAACGGCAACCCTTGAGGGCGATGGACGGGAAACGACCGGACCGGGCTCTGCCCGGGCCAAGGCGTACATGAAGGTTGATGCGGTGGGCGGCGCGTCACGCGTCACCTTCACGACCGACTTCACCGTCGCCGGGAGGGTCGCGCAGTTCGGCCGCGGCCTCATGGAGGACGTCTCCCGGAAATTGATCGGACAGATGGCCGAGTGCATCAAACGACAACTCGAAGTGCCGGAGGAGCAGGTCGAGGCCGTCATGGCGTCGACCGAGATCCCGCCTCCCGCGGCAGCAGCCGAGGCGCAGGCCACCGCCCCGGCCGCGGGTGACCTCGCCGCGGCGGGCGCACCGCCGCCTCCCGCGCCACGACCGGCGCCACCGGCGTCCGCACCTGTGAACATGCTCGGGCTTCTCTGGAGCGTCTTCATCGGCCGCCTGCGCGCACTCTTCGGCGCCAAGAAAACCTAGACGCCCGACCGCGAAGTCGAAATGCCGAGGCGAGATGCTCGCCGGCTACTCCAGGTAGAGGGCGACCATCAACTCACGGCTGATGTAGAACTCGGGGCGCACCAGGGCGGGGCCCTCGGCACCGACGACGCTCACGGTGACGTCGTTGAGCTTGAAGAAGCGCCCTTTGAAAAGCATCTCCTGGTGCATGGTGGGATCCGCCGCGGACGGGAACTCCACCTGGCCCCTGGCCGAAAAGCCCGCACCCTGGAAGAAACAGAAGCGGCCGACGTTCTCCATGGCCGTGTCCGGGGCCGGCGGCTCCGCCTCGACGGTACGGATGGCGCAGAAGTAGTTCTTGTTGAGCGTGCCCTGCGGGATACCGACCAGCTTGGGCGCGCCGGGGAGCAGCGGCTGAGTGTCCACGTTGCGCACCTTGACGAATGGCTCGGAGTCGTTCAGCTGCGATGTCAGTCGCCCGCGAATCTGCATCTCGGCCGTCACCAACTGGTACACGGTGAGCACTTCGACCTTGCGCCATTGGGCCTCGACATTGATCAAAGCCAGCGCACACTAGCAGAGCCATGCGGATTGAGGTAGCGCGCAGACGAATCAGCGAGAACGGACACCTCAACGCCTTCATCTCCCTCACCGAGGAGACCGGCGACGGAGAGGTGGTGGCGGTCAAGGACCTGGTCGACGTCGCAGGGACGGTGACGACGGGCGGCGGGATCCTGCTGCCCGGAGCGCCGGCGGACCGTGATGCGCCGCTGGTGGCCAATCTGCGGACCCATGGCTGCGTGGTGGTTGGAAAGACGAACCTGCACGAGTGGGCCTTCGGGGTCACCAACAACAACCCCCACTACGGTCCCGCCCGCAACCCCCACGACCCCGAACGGATCACCGGCGGATCCTCGGGAGGCAGCGCCGCGGCCGTTGCGGCGGGCATGTGCGACTGGGCGGTCGGATCGGATACCGGAGGCTCCATTCGCGTTCCCGCCGGCCTCTGCGGGGTCGTGGGTTTCAAACCGACCCTCGGAACCGTCAGCACCGAAGGCGTGTGGCCGCTCTCGCGCTCGCTCGACACCATGGGGCCCCTCGCCCCGGACGTCAGGACGGCCGCCCGGGCGCTGGACATGATGGCTGGAGGCACCGCGTTCAGGGTTAAGGACCCGGTTCGAGCTGCTGACTTTCGGATCGCAATTCCCCGCGGCTGGTTCGAGGATCTCGACGACGAGTCGCGCGCGGCCTGGCTGGGCGTGGCCGCGACGTTGCCCGAGATTGACTTTCCGACCTGGGCCGACCTCGGTGCTCCGGGAGTGGTCATCTTGGAGGCGGAAGCGCTGGCGCTGCATCGGAAGTGGGTGGAGAGCACTCCCG
>JAYUBK010000015.1:0-112609 GCA_043740835.1 Chloroflexota bacterium | reverse complement strand
CTCGCCTCGGCGGACCGCGAGCGGCTGTCGAAGCAGCTCACCGACAACCTCGGCAAGGAGATTCGACTCGAAGTCAAGGTCGATCCGGCGATCCTCGGAGGCCTGGTTCTCCAGGTCGGGGACCGCCTGATCGACGCCAGCGTGGCGGGAAAGCTGGTTCAGCTTCGCCGCCAGGTTCTCGTCTAGTAAAGGAGCAATCACGTTGAGCATCGGTTCGGACATCACCGAGGTAATCAAGGCGCGGCTGAAGGACTTCAAGGCCGAACTCGTCACAGCCGAGGTCGGCCGAATCATCACGGTCGGCGACGGCATCGCCCAGATCTACGGCCTCCAGGGAGCCATGGCGGGCGAGCTCCTCGAATTTCCCGGGGACGTTTACGGGATGGCCCTGAACCTCGAGGAGGACAAGGTCCGGGCCGTCATCATGGGCCCCTACGAGCACATTCGGGAGGGTGACCAGGTTCGCACCACCGGCCGCATCGTCGAGGTCCCGGTGGGACCCGAACTCCTGGGCCGCGTCGTCAACGCGCTCGGGCAGCCGATCGACGCCAAGGGCCCGATCGCCACGAAGAAGACGGCGGCAGTCGAAAAGATCGCCCCCGGCGTCATCACCCGCACTCCGGTCAACACCCCGGTCCAGACCGGAATCAAGGCGATCGACGCCATGATCCCGATCGGCCGCGGTCAGCGTGAGCTGATCATCGGAGATCGCCAGACCGGCAAAACCTCGATCCTGATCGATACGATCATCAACCAGAAGGGAAAGGACCTCTTCTGCGTGTATGTGGCCATTGGCCAGAACGCCGCCTCGGTCGCCCGGGTGGCCGCCACCCTCGAGCAGTACGGCGCCATGGAATACACGATCATCGTCGCCTCCACTGCCTCAGAGCCTGCCACCCTCAACTACATCGCTCCCTATACGGGCTGTGCGATGGCCGAGTACTTCATGGAGAACGGCCAGGAGGCGCTCGTCTGCTACGACGACCTCACCAAGCACGCCTGGGCCTATCGCGAGATGTCCTTGAACCTCCGCCGCCCGCCCGGGCGGGAGGCTTACCCGGGCGACGTTTTCTACCTCCACTCCCGTCTTCTGGAGAGGGCCTCGAAGATGAACAAGGCCAACGGCGGCGGTTCCCTGACTGCCCTGCCGGTAATCGAGACCCAGGCCAATGACGTCTCTGCCTACATCCCGACGAACGTCATCTCGATCACGGACGGGCAGATCTACCTGCAGTCGGACCTCTTCAACGCCGGCACCCGCCCGGCGATGAACGTCGGTATCTCGGTCTCCCGGGTGGGCGGCGCAGCTCAGACCAAGGCGATGAGCAAAGTTGCGGGCCAGATGAAACTCGAGCTTGCCCAATACCGCGAGCTGGCCGCCTTCGCCCAGTTCGCCTCCGATCTCGACAAGACGACCCGCGACCAGCTCGAGCGCGGCCAGCGCCTCAGCGAACTTCTCAAGCAGGATCTCTACGAGCCGGTGCCCCTCGGCATTCAGGTCGTCACCATCTACGGCGGCACCAAGGGTTTCATCGACAAGGTGCCCGTCAACAGGGTGAAGGAGTGGGAGGCGGGCCTCGCTCGCTATCTGCGCTCCGATGGGAAGTCGCTGGTCGATGAGATCGAGGAGAGGAAGGCACTCGACGACGCTGTCGTGAAGAAGATCGAGAAGGCCCTTCAGACCTGGAACCACCAGTTCGGCGTCGAAGGTGCGAGCGCCCCCGGAAGGGACTCCGAGACGCCTCCGGACAAGGGTGCCGCGGCCACGCCGGAGGCTCCTCTGGACAAGGCTCCCAAAGGCGTCGCGAAGGTTGACGGCGCCACCCCGGATGAAGCAAAGGCACCGGAGGGCAAGCACAGGGACGAGCGCCGTGCCGTGCAGCGCCGAGGCCCCTCGCATGACGCCGGAACTGAGCGCCCCAGCGGCGAGCCCCGGACCAAAAGCCCGGACAAGAAGGGGTAGCACTTGCCATCCCTTCGCGACATCCGGGCGCGGATCCGGAGCATCCAGAACACTCGCAAGATCACCAAGGCCTACCAGGTGGTCTCGGCGACGAAGCTGCGCAAGGCCCAGGCGGCCGTCCAGGCTGCCCGGCCCTACGCCGAGAAGATGCTCGAAGTTCTGGAGACGACCGCGTCCCGCTCGCGCGAGTACCGTCATCCCTTCCTCGAACGGAGAGAGGGAACGAGGGCGATAGTCGTCATGGTCACGGCCGACAAGGGCCTCGCCGGCGCGGTCAGCATGAACACGATCCGCGCCGTCAATCGCCACCTTCTCGCCAACCACGGCGGGCAGGCCAGGTATGTGACGATCGGGCGCAAGGGTCGCGACTTCATCGCCCGCTTCCGACGCGAGATCCTCGCCGATGCCAGCGGGCTGACCGACAACCCGCACATCGCCGAGATCCTGCCCGCCGTCACGGTGGCGCTTCAGGAATACACCGAGGGTCGGACGGACACCGTTCTTCTGGCTTACGAGAAGTTCGTCTCGACGCTCCGGCAGGAACCAGTGGTTCGGACGCTGGTTCCGATCGACATCCCCGAGTACGAGGGCGCGCCCGCCGCCGACTACATCTACGAGCCGGGACCGGAGGAGGTGCTGGACGCTCTCCTGCCGCGCTACGTCGAGACACAGATCTACCAGGCGGTGCTCGAAAACAAGGCATCGGAATGGGCGGCGCGCATGATCGCCATGCAGAACGCCACCGACGCGGCGGGTGACCTTATCCAGAGCCTCAACCTGTTCGCCAACAAGGTTCGCCAGGCGGCGATCACGACCGAATTGATGGAGATCGTCAGTGGGGCCGAGGCGCTTCGCGCCGCGTCCGAATGAGGAGCTGAAGAAGAGCACATGGCAAAGACAAAGTCACATCCGCCGACCTCGAAGGTGGAGGGACACGTCGTCCAGGTCATCGGCGCCGTCGTCGATGTCGAGTTTCCCGCGGGGAAGCTCCCGAACATCTACGACGCGATAATCGTGGAGACTCGGGACGGTCGTAAGGTCGTCATGGAGGTCGAGGGTGCGATTGGCGACAACAGCGTCCGCTGCATCGCCATGACGACCACCGACGGCTTCCGCCGCGGCGACAAGGTCACTGCGACCGGCGCCCCGATCAGCGTCCCGGTCGGCGTCGAGACATTGGGCCGGATGTTCAACGTCATCGGGGAGCCCATCGACGACGAGCCGCTCTCCGAGGGCACCGAGCGCTGGCCGATCCACCGTCTCGCTCCGCCTCTTGCCGACCAGCAGACGACCCCGGAGATCCTGGAGACCGGCCTCAAGGTTGTCGACCTCCTCTGCACGTTCGTGAAGGGCTCCAAGATCGGCCTCTTCGGAGGAGCGGGCACAGGCAAGACGGTCATCGTCCAAGAGCTCATCCGCAACATCGCCCAGGAGCACAAGGGTCGCTCCGTCTTCGCCGGTGTCGGCGAGCGGACCCGCGAGGGCAACGACATGTACCGCGAGATGGAGGACTCCGGGGTTCTGCCCCAGACGAGCCTCGTTTTCGGCCAGATGAACGAGCCGCCGGGCGCCCGTGCCCGCGTCGCCCTCACCGGGCTCACGATGGCCGAGTACTTCCGCGACACAGAGGGCGCCGACGTCCTCTTTTTCGTCGACAACATCTTCCGTTACATGCTGGCCGGCTCCGAGGTCTCAGCGCTGCTGGGCCGGATGCCGTCCGCGGTCGGCTACCAGCCCACGCTGGCGACCGAGATGGGGGTCCTACAGGAGCGCATCACGTCGACCAAGAAGGGCTCCATAACGTCGGTCCAGGCCATCTATGTCCCGGCCGACGACATGACCGATCCTGCCATCCAGACGACCTTCGCCCACCTCGGCGCGATCGTCACCCTCAATCGCGCGCTGACGGAGATCGGCATCTACCCGGCCGTTGACCCCCTCGAATCGACCAGCCGCTTCCTCGATCCGCGCATCGTCGGCCAGGAGCATTACGACACGGCGCAGGGCGTCAAAAGGACGATGCAGCGGTACAAGGAGCTCCAGGACATCATCGCCATCCTCGGCATCGAGGAGCTCAGCGAGGACGACAAGCTCACCGTCACCCGCGCCCGCAAGGTCCAACGCTTCCTGTCACAGCCTAACTTCGTAGCCGAGAAATTCACCGGCAAGCCGGGCAAGTACGTGAAGGTCGAGGACACGGTCCGCGGCTTCGCCGAGATCCTCGCCGGCAAGCACGACGACCTTCCGGAGCAGGCCTTCTACATGGTCGGCGGAATCGAAGAAGCCCGCGAAGCCGGCGAGAAGATGAAGGCGAACAAATAAGTTGCCAATTCCAGTCCGGGTGGTGTCCGTCGAGAGGCTCCTGTTCGAGGGCGACGCCGACTTCGTGAGCACCCGCAGCACCGAGGGCCAGCTGGGCATCCTGCCGCGCCATGCCCCATTGCTGGCGGTCCTCGCCCCCGGAGAGGTGCGTATCGACAGGACTGGTGGGGAGTCGGAATCGATTTTCGTCGGCGGCGGCTTCATGGAGGTCCTGCCCGACCGCGTCACCGTGCTGGCCGACGTAGCGGAGCGGGCCGACGAGATCAACATCGAGCGCGCCGAGGAGGCTCGCCGGAAAGCCGCCGAACGGCTGGCCGGCGGTCCGGCCTCGCCCCAGGAGGAGATGGAACTCCAGCTTGCGCTGCTCCGAGCCGAGGCCCGGCTCCGCCTCGCTCGCGTGCGCCGCGGAGGCGGCTAGGCGGCCGGGATGACTGCGTCGCCCAGACAGGGCGGGCGCGACGAGATCCTTCGCGTCGAGGGCGGGCGCGAACTGCGCGGCCGGATCGCGATCGGAGGTTCGAAGAACGCGACGCTCCCGATCCTCGCGGCGACTCTGCTGACCGCAGCTCCGGTCAAGATCACAAACCTCGCCGAGGTCACCGACACGCGGGTGATGCTGGACATCCTCCGCCGCCTCGGCTGTATGGTCGCCGGGGAAGGGGGAGAGGTGACGATCACCGCCTCCGCCCCGGGGTCTGAGGTTCCCATCGATCTGGCGCGCGAGATGCGCGCCTCGCTCCTGCTTTTGGGTCCGCTTCTCTCGCGTGTGGGGTCGGTGAGGCTCCCGCGACCGGGCGGCGACGACATCGGGACCCGCCGGGTCGAGCAGCACATCGGCGGCCTGCGTCGGATGGGGGCGGAGGTGGAGGAGACTGAAAAGGAATTCATCGCCCGGGCGGGTCGGCTGCGGGGGGCCCGGATCACACTCGACATGCCAACCGTCACCGGCACGGAGAACCTGATGATGGCCGCGGTCCTCGCCGAGGGCCGGACGGAGATTCTCAACGCGGCGCGGGAGCCACACGTCCAGGACCTGGCGCGCTTCCTCAACGCGATCGGCGGCCGGGTCGTCGGCGCCGGGACGGACCAGGTCGTGATCGAGGGGGTCGAACAGCTCGGTGGCGGCAGGCACACCGTCTGTGCGGACTACCTCGAGGCCGGCACCTATGCGATGGCAGCGGCGGCCACGGGCGGCGAAGTGATCCTCGAAGGCAGCCCGTCGGGCGACCTCACCACCGTTCTCCTCAAGCTTGAGCAGACTGGCGTGTGGGTCGGGGTCGATGAGGACGCACTCCGTGTCGTCCGCGGAGCCGGCATGAAGCTGCGTGCGACCGACCTGACGACGTGGGTGCACCCGGGATTTCCGACCGACCTGCAGTCGCAGTACACGGCTCTGATGACCCAGGCGCAGGGTGAGGCCGTGGTGGCCGAATTTCTCTTCGAAGACCGCTTCAGGGTCGTCGGAGAACTCGTGAAAATGGGGGCGGACATCACGGTCAAGGGGCGGATGGCTCTGGTGAGGGGGCCGCGGCGGCTCAAGGGCCTGGAGGTCGTCGTGCCGGACATCCGCTCGGGGGCGGCGCTCGTCATCGCCGCGCTCTGCGCCGAAGGCGTCACCATCCTGCGCCAGGCCGGACACGTGGACCGCGGCTATCCGGACCTTGTCGGCAAGCTCACCGAGATGGGCGCTTCAATTTCGCGGGAGGGCAATTGAACTTTCTCGCCAAGAAGATCGGCATCGACCTCGGTACTTCGACGGTCCTGGTCTACGTGCGCGGTCAGGGCATCGTAATCAATGAGCCCTCCCTGGTCGCTGTCAATCGGGACGGGACGAGGATCCTTGCGGTCGGCAATCACGCCCGCGAGATGGTCGGGCGGACGCCTGAAAACATCAACATCGTCCGTCCCATGCGCGACGGCGTGATCGCCGACTTCGTCGTCACCGAGGGGATGCTGCACTACTTCATCGCCAAGGTCCAGGGACGGGCCCGTCTCTTCAAGCCCGAAATCATGATCTGCGTCCCATCCGGCGTCACCTCGGTCGAGCGTCGCGCCGTCACAGAGGCGGCAATCTCGGCCGGGGCCAAGCAGGCCTGGCTCATCGACGAGCCCCTGGCCGCGGCGATCGGCGCCGACCTCCCGATCAGCCAGCCCAGCGGCCACGCCGTCTGCGACATCGGAGGCGGGACGACTGAGATCGCCGTGATCTCGCTCTCCGGCATGGTCGTCGCGCACTCGATCCGGGTCGGTGGCAACCGCATCGACGACGCGATCGCCAACCATGTCAAGCGCAAGCACAACCTGTTGATCGGCGAGAGAACCGCCGAAGAGGTGAAGATCGGGATCGGCACCGCCCTCCCCCTCAAGGAGGAGCTGACGATGGAGGTGCGCGGTCGCGACCTCGTCTCCGGCCTTCCGAAAAACGTCGTCATCACCTCCCGCGAGATCTGTGACGCCGTCCAGGACCCTCTCGCGCAGATCGTCGGCGCCGTTCGTAACGTGCTCGAACAGACGCCTCCCGAACTTGCCGCCGATATCTATGACAAGGGCATCGTCCTGAGCGGCGGCGGCGCGCTGCTCCGCAATATCGACCGTTACCTGGTCCGCCACACCGGAGTGCCGGCGATCATCGCCGACGACCCCCAGACCTGCGTCGCCCGCGGCACGGGGCTCGCGCTCGAGCACTTCGAGGTGCTCAAGCGAAACCAGCTCTACCTGCGCTGAGCCAGACCCTGTTGAGCCAGTTGTCGAAGGCTGCGCCGAATGGCCCTGAGCACGCCCTGAGCGGTTCGCTCCCAGGTGAACGTGGCAGCCCGGGCACGGCCCGCCTCGACGAGAGCAGAGCGAAGGGCCGGGTCGGAGGCCAGGCGCAGCAGGTGTGCGGCCATGCCTTCGGCGTCGTTCGGGTCGTCAACGTAGAGGGCGGCCTCACCCCCGACCTCGGGCAGGGAGGAGCCGCGAACCGTGACGACGGGCACGCCGGCCCGCATCGCCTCCAGTACGGGGATGCCCCAGCCCTCGTAGAGGCTCGGAAAGACGAGTGCCTCCGCGTGTCTGTAGAGGAGGTCGCGGTCGTCGTCGGCGACCCTCCCGAGCAGCCGAGCGCGACCGCTCCGGCGGAGCGCGGCGGCGAGGAAGGGATCATGCTCGGCGCCGGCACTGACCAGGGTCAGGCCCGGAACCCGCTCGATGGCAGCAAGAGCCGCGGCCTGGTTCTTGCGCTTTTCGACCCGCCCGACGTGGAGAGCGAATCGGCCCCGCACTCCCAGTTCGGCGAGCCGATGCGCATCTCGCTCCGTCGCCGGCGCAGGAGATCCCTCGCCACCACCCGGATTGGCGATCTCCACGCGCTCCGGATCCACTTCGTAGAGCTCGGCGAGGTCGCGCCGGGTGGATTCGGAGACAGCCACGAGCACCGGACAAACGCGCGCCGCGCGCCGTGTCGTGTGTCGCAGGTAGGCGCGGACAAGCGGCCCATAGGCGTCGGGGAAGCGCTCATAGGCGAGATCGTGGACCACCTGGAGAGCGGGCGCGGGGCAGGCCTGGGGCACGACGTGGGCGAGGGTCACGAAGAGGTCCGGCCGGGTCCGGGCAAGTTCTAAGGGCAGTCTTGCCTGCGACCACAGACGCCCGAACGGGATGACCGTCAGGTCGATGCCAAGTCCTGGTCCCGGTCGGCCGGAGTAGAAGCTCCAAGCCACCTCGGGAGCGAGGGACGGTAGCCTCCGGGCGACCTCGCGAGCGAACATCTCCGTTCCCGTGATTGCAGTGCGAGTGGCGGGATTCACATCGACGGCGACGGTCGAACAGGCGTCATTCTTAAGTTCAGTCATAGCGCCTGTCCATGGATTGTCGTCCCGTTCGACTAATCTACGTGCTCAGTGAATGCACCGCGCCCCCGGGGGCGGGCAGGGGCGGGAGCACTCGTCGCTTTGGGGATTCTTGTGCTGGCTCAGGCCTTTCTTCCGAACAATCCCGTGAGGACTGCCTACGCACGCCCATCCGTGCCGTCGTTCGAGGCCACCGTGGCAAAGCCCGACGGCGTGGCTTCGTTGGGACCGATAAGCCCTCTTCGGATTCAGCCCGGCACCCCTGGCGACGCCCAGGTTCCGCCCGGCAAGCCGGGGCTCCAGGTCCCGATTGTCATGTATCACTACATCCGGGTGAACCCGGACGCGCGTGACAAGATGGGCTACAACCTGTCCGTCACCCCCGATGACTTCCGGGCCCAGATGGACTGGCTTTCGGACAACGGCTGGCACCCGATCACGCTGACGACGCTGCGCAGCTACTACGACGGCAACCCGCTTCCTTCGAAGCCGATCGTCCTCACCTTCGACGATGGCTACCTCGACTTCTATGCGACCGCCTTCCCGATCCTCCAAAAGCACCACTTTTCTGCCGTTTCGTACATCGTCGCGGGCTTTATCGGGATGCCCGGCCGATATGTCACGGCGCCCCAGATCCAGGAGATGGACCGGGCCGGCATCGAGATCGGCGCCCACACGGTCAGCCACGCGAACCTCACCAAGCTCAGCAACGACTCGATGTACCACGAGCTCCTCGACAGCAGGATCGCTCTTCAGGCAATCGTGGGGCACCCGGTGCTCGACTTCTGCTATCCGGCGGGAAACTTCGATGCCCGCGTCGTGCAGATGGTGGCCGAGCAGGGTTACCAGAGTGCGACGACGACGGTCGAGGGCATCGGTCACGCGAGCACGGACAGATTCACATGGACCCGAACGAGAGTTTCAGGAGGCGAGAGCCTGGCCGAGTTCGCCAAGACTCTGGCCAGGCACGAGGACGGAGTCGGGTCAACCGCCCCGGTGGTCCTCCTGCCCCGCGTCTACCCCTTCGTCTACTTGCGCCCCGGGGTTCAGTAGGGGCGCCAGGAGCCGCGCCGAGCGGTCCGCGCTGAAGATCTCCGCCAGGCTGCGTGCGCGTGCCGAGAGATCGGCCCGCAACTTCGGGCTTCGGAGGACCGCCGCCATCGAATCCCGCCAATCGGCGAAGGAGTCCGCAGGCCGGACGACGAGCCCGCCGTCCCGGACGACCTCCGGGTAGGCGGCGTCGCCGATCACTATCGGCGGAGAGCCGCAGGCCATCGCCTCCAGTGGGCCCAGCGGGACCCCGTTGTTGAGCCCACAGTACGCGCAGGCAAGGGCGCCACTCAGAGCGGCGCGGAGCGTCTCCCTGTCGAGAGTCGGGAGGTTCCACGCCGGGACGAGGTGGGCGTTCGCCCGCTCGGCCCCGATCGCCTTCCAGGCGTCGAATACGGACTTGGTGTCGGTACCGAACAGCAGGATGTAGCGCTGCGGCAGCCCAAGCTGCGTCCGCGCGGCGGTGGCCTCCGCCAGGGAGGTGCGCGTGAACCCCGGCTCGAGGCCGGGCGGGCTGATCGCGATACGGAAAGGCGGCACGCGGAGGAAGTTCACCAGGGCGTCGCGGATCGTGTGCGAGGGGGCGAGAAGCACGTCCGCGCGGCTTGCGGCCAGAGCGGCGCGCCAGCTTCTGGCGATCACCTTGAGCGGGCCCGCGGCAGCGGGCGCGAGCAGATGATCGAGCTCCGGGACAAGCACGAGATTGCGATACCCGAAACGCGGCCGGCCGCCGGCGGGAAGGAGGTAGACATCGCCCGGGGGTGTCCTGGCCGTGCTCTCCGATTCCACGACGGTGTATTCGTGGTCGCCGCGCCGAAGAAGGGCCGAAGCGAGGTTGTGGGCGTTGGTCGAAGGCGCGTTCGGATGGCTGAGGTCGATGTTTCGAAGGTCGATGATGACCCGGGCCATGTGCGGGGCCAAATCATAATCAGCGGCGATGGGTGAGCAGGTCGATAGCATCCGAATCCTGGGGGTCCGGGTCGACGCCCTCGACATGGAGGCTGCGGCAGATCGCATCGAAGCCCTGGTTGCGACCGGGGGCCGCCACCTGGTGGCGACGGTCAACCCCGAGTTCATCATGCGGGCGCGCCGTGACGCAGCCTTCGCACGCGTGCTGGAAACCGCCTCGCTCTGCCTCGCCGACGGCGCCGGCGTGATGTGGGCGGCGCGGCGGCTGGGCAGGCCGCTCCCCGAGCGGATCACGGGTATCGACCTGCTGCCCATGCTGGCCCGGCGCTCGGCTGAGCGCGGCCTGCGACTCTACCTGCTCGGAGCCGCCGAAGGGGTCGCCGAAATCGCGGCGGAGCGGCTGCGGCAGATCGTTCCGGGCGTCGTGATTGCCGGTTGTCACGCCGGAGCGGCAGGACCGGAGGGCGACGAGGAATCGCTCTCCCTCATGAACGCGGCTCACCCGGACATCCTCCTCATCGCCTATGGAGCGCCGCGCCAGGAATTCTGGTACGACCGGAACCGCGAGCGGGTGGGGGCACCGGTGGCGATCGGGGTCGGCGGGGCTTTCGATTACCTCTCGGGCAGGGTCTCCCGGGCGCCCGGTTGGATGCGCTCCGCGGGTATCGAATGGCTCTACCGCCTCGTCCGCCAGCCGCGCCGCGTCGGTCGCATGGCGGCGTTGCCCTGGTACGCGCTGGCTGTGATAAGGGCCGGGGGGACGCGACACTAGACTTTGTCGCCGTGGCCGGCCAACCCCAGTTGAGCATCGTCGTACCTGCTTACAACGAGAGCGAAAGGCTGTCGCTCACCCTTGCCATCGTGCCGTATTTGGAGGGGCGCGGAACCGAGTTCGAGTTGATCTTCTCCGACGATGGCAGCACTGACGACACGCGGGCTCTGATGGACGCTGCGGCGGCTCGCGACCCGCGCTTCCGGGTCGTGGGGACGAGCCAGAACCGGGGCAAGGGGAGAGCCATCGCGGAGGGAGTGCTGGCCAGCCGGGGCGACCTGGTTCTGATCTCCGACACCGACTTTTCCACTCCGATCACCGAGCTGCCCAAGCTCGAGGACGCGATCCGGGCGGGCGCCGACGTGGCCATCGGGTCACGTGCCAAGCGGGGCTCCCAGGTGGAGGTCTCTCAGCCCTTTCACAGGGTCCTGATGGGCAAGACGTTCAACCTCATAGTCCAGGCCGTGATCCTCCCCGGCCTCTGGGACACCCAGTGCGGTTTCAAGCTCTTCCGCGGCGACCTTGCCCGCGAGATCTTCGCGAAGATGCGGACCGCCGGGTTCGCCTACGACGTCGAGGTCATCCACCGGGCTCGTCGCCAGGGCCGGCTGGTCGCCGAGATCCCGGTTCGGTGGATCAACTCGGAGCCCACCAAGGTGCTTGCCATCCGGCATTCGGCACACATGTTCATCGACGTGTTCAGGATTCGGTTCGGCAGATGAGCAGCCGCCGTGTGCTTGTCGTCATGCCCACCTACAACGAGATCGAGAACGTCGAAAAGGTCGTCGGCGCCGTCCGCCAGACCGGCAACGACGTGCTCATCGTCGACGACAACTCGCCGGATGGCACCGGCCGCAAAGCGGACGAAATGGCTGCCGCCGACCCCGGGATCTCCGTCCTCCACCGCGGTGGGAAGCTCGGCCTGGGCACCGCCTACCTGGCCGGCTTCGCGATCGGTCTCGAGCGTGGCTATGACCTCCTTGTGGAGATGGACATGGATGGGTCCCATCGCCCGCAGCACCTTCCCGCGATCATTTCAGCAGCAGCTGACGGCGGCGGCATGGGACTGGGTTCCCGATACATCCCAGGGGGGTCGGTCGTGGGCTGGGGGTTCGACCGCCAGGTCCTCTCCCGCGGCGCCAACCTCTACTGCCGCATCCTCCTCTGGTGTGGCGTCAACGACATCACCTCCGGATTTCGCGCCTACACCCGCGAGCTGCTGCAGGCCATCGACCTCGAGCGGGTGTTTTCCGAGGGCTATTCGTTCCAGATCGAGATGGTTTATCGCACGCTGAAGCACGGCTTTAAGGTCTGCGAGGTCCCGATCCAATTCGAGGACCGGGTCCTGGGCGCTTCCAAGGTCTCCCGCGACGAGATCAAAAAAGCGCTGCTGATCGTCCTCAGGCTGCGGCTCCGTGGCGGCCGAGGTATCTAGGCCGGTCCTCGCCATCCCCCGCGAAGGCGGAGGCTGGCGGGCGCCGCGGATCGTTTTTGTGCTTGCGACCGTTCTCACGGTCCTGACCCTTCTGCCTTACGCCTATGCGCATCTCACCGCGCCGTCGGGGCAGACTTTCATGGGGTTCTTCTTCCTTGGCGACGACGCCAACACCTACCTCGCGAAAATGCGCGAAGGCTGGGAGGGGAGCTGGGTGTGGACCAATCGCTACACGACGGAGCCGAGCCCTCCCGTCTACTTCTTCCTCTGGTGGATCGCCCTCGGGCACCTGTCGGCACTTCTCCACCTGCCCCTGCTTCTGATCTTCCATCTCGCCGGCGTGGTGGGCGCGTTCCTGCTCCTCTACGCGAGCTGGATCTTCATCGAGCATTTCGTCGAGGGAGCCACCGCGCGCAAGTTCGCGATCGTCTTCCTGGCCACCGGGCTGGGCCTCGGCTACGTGCTCCAGGCCCTGGGCAAACCCGTCGTCTTCGGCGCCCAGACGGACACCCTCGACTGGCGGATGCCGGAGCTGAGCGTGTTCTACTCGCTTCTCGCCCTTCCGCACTTCGTGTGGGCGGCTGCTCTGCAGGCTCTGGGTGCCGTCCTGACGCTGCGGGCGGTCGCGCGCGGAGGCATCCGCCTTGGCCTGCTGGGGGGCCTCGCGTGGCTTGGCGAGGCTGCGATCCACCCCCAGATGCCGATCCTGCTCGCGGGAGCCGTGGGCGTCGCCGTTCTTGTCCGCCGGCCCGCCAATCGGGCCGGCTGGATCGCCGCCTTCGTCGCCTTCGCCATCCCGGCTCCCTACATCGCATATTCGTATTTCGCGTTCCTCGGTAACCCGGAGGTCACGCGCTGGAGCTCGCAGTGGCGCAACAACCTGCCGCCCGACGCCGTAAGCCTGGCGATGGCGCTGCTCCCACAACTGCTCCTCGCGGCCCTTGCTGTGCCATTGCTGGCCCGGCGTCGCTCCCGCGAGGACGTCTTCCTGCTCGCGTGGCTCGTCCTGCTGGCCGTGATCCTGTGGCTCCCTAACCCCGCCGGCAACCTTCGCCGGCGTTTTTTCGACGGCGTCTACCTACCCCTGGTGGTGATGGCCGCGCGCGGCATGTACGAGGTTGTCGTGCCTCGGCTCAAAGAGCGGGCGAGGGGGCTGGTCCCGTTCGCCTACGCGTCGTTTGCGACGATCGGGAGCTGTTTTCTCCTGCTCGCTCCCTTTCTGGTGGCGGGCCAGGGGCAGTATGCGCTGACAACTTCCGACTACAACGCCATTCTGTGGCTCGGAAGCCACCCCGGCGGGATCGTTCTCGCGTCCTCTCGGCTGGGCCTCTTCATCCCCGCCTATACGCCCGACACCGTCTACGTGGGCCAGTACAGCGAGACCTACAACTGGAACCAGAAGACCGTTGAGGTCAATGGTCTGATGAGTGGCCAGGGCGACATCGCCGGCTGGGCGCGTGACCACTCGATCCGATATGTCGTGTGGTCGCCCGCAGACACCTCGGGCGGCCCGCCGGCCTCGCTGGGGACTCCCGCGTTTTCGTCAAGGGGGACGTTCGTCTTCGTCCTTTACTAGGGCGGGCCTTTCCTCGTGAAGATGACTGCCTCGGGGTCTTCATACACCTTCTCCCAGGTGCCCGGCAGGTAGAGGAGGACGTTTGTGAGGGCCTCATCCGTGTTGAAGACCACGTAGTCGACGTTGTCCTTCTGGAGCTGAGTCGCCCAGTTGCCGCGCAGGACGGCGATCTCCTGGTAATTGTTGATCACCCGGTCGCCGAGAACGGACGCCTCTCCGAAGGCGTAGACGCGGCGGTTGGGGTCGGGGTAAAACCTGTAGATCAGGTAACCGCCCCAGCCGTAGGAGTTGAACATCCGGGTCCCGATCTCCGGATGGCGGGCCAGATAGTCGGCGGCGCCCACGGGATACTGCTTTGCAATCTGGTTCTGCTGATCCGCCAGTTGGTTGACGATGCGAACCCCCGTGGCGCCCGCGATTACCAGCAGCGCGACGACGGTGATCGTCGCAAAGAGAGGCGAAGGGAGGGCACGTGGGAGGTGGAGCCCGCGCCGCGCCGACTCATCCAACCAGGTGTCCGACAGCTGCGCGATGAGGATCGGCGTCACCGCGGCGATGAAGAGGGCGATGTGGCGCACCGACTCCAGCGAAAGTGCGAGCGTGGCCAGCGTCAGCAGCAGGTCAAACACAGTCGGGCGCCGGACCGCGAAGAGGATGATCACGAGGAGGACCATGCCCAGGAAGGGCAACAGGAAGCTCTCGTGGAAGTTGGGTGAAAACCACTCGACGATGTTCGCGCGCTGGGCTGGACTGGTCAGGGTCTCGAGAGGGTTCAGGTAGACGGAGAGCCCGTGCGGCGTGGCCAGGACGGCCGCCAGCGACACGATGGTGACCCGGAAAAGGGTCTTGAGGCGCGCGCGATGGGAGGGGTCCCGGCGATCGATGATCCAACCGATGGCCTCGGCCGCGATGGCGATCCCGAAAAAGGCGAAGGCGACGACGAAGCCGCCGTGCAGGTTTGCCCAGAGCACGAGCACGAGGGGGAAGTAGTTGATCGTCCGGCTCCTCCCCTCGAGGTAGCGGCGCAGCCAATACAGCTGCAGGCAGACAAAGAAGAACGTGATCATCTGCGGCCGCGGGCCCCAGATCGGCGCCCCCGCGATGGCGGCGAGCGCGATCGCCAGGGCCGAGATCACGTAGGGTCGGCGGCTGCCGTCTGCGGCCCGGTGGATGAGAAGGAAGGCGGCGTACGTCAGCGCGCCGAAGATGAGGCTGATGGCGATGAAGCCGCCGTTCTTGAAAAGGAGCCACATCCCGATCTCGGTGAGATACTCGTGGTCAAGCCACGGATGCCCGACGGCCGTGAATGTATACAGGTCCTGACTGGGAAGCCGGCCGTTGTCGAGGATCCACCGACCGGTTCGGATGTGCCACCAGAAGTCGGGGTCCTGGACCGAGCTGATAAAGCCGCTCAGGATCACGATGAAGACCCCTCCAAAGAGCAGGGTGCGCGGTCCCAGGCGGGAGGTCAGGTGCGCCGCCGCAGAAAAGCGGGACGAGCGACGCATTTCCGGTAGGCCGCCAACTCAGGGCCCAATTCGACGGTCAGCGTGCCCCCCCGACCGGCGAGCACGGCCGACGCCTCCCAGACCGACCTCTGCGAGGTCCGCCAGGCCGTCGGAGTGGCGCCTGCGCGAGCAACCGCAGGCACCGAATCGCCCAACAGCGCAAGCTGGTCGGCGACGAATAAGCTCGCGAGCGGAGCCGGAACGACGCGGCTCAGCAGAAATTCTCGGCGGTCCGCGCGACCCCTTCCCGGGACCCCGGCGTTGGGGGAAGGGACAATGGCGGTGGGCATGGGGTTGCCGTAATCTACCATCCCCCTCCGCGGTTCCATTTTTGATGTGACTCGGTTCCGTGACAAAGGGAACCAAGTACCGTTCCAAGTAGCGTTCAAGGAAACAATGAGCAGGACCGAGGAGAAGACGCCGCAGGACCAGACGGGCATCCTTACCTGGATCGAGGGCGAGGTGGCCCGGCTCCAGAGTTCGGTGATCCACCTTGAGCGTGCGGTCGGCGCCGCCGGTGATGACCTCGCCGAGGTCGAGATCATCAAACGCCATGTGATCCGGACGCCGGAGCGCTTTTCTCCCGATGAGCGAGAGAGCGCTGTAAACAAGGCGCAGGCGCGGGCAGAGATCAAGCACGGAATCGAGGTGGCGCTGCGCGAGACTCGCGACCGTCTCCACTTTTCTCAGACCCTCCATAAGGCGGTACTCGCCGCCTTCCAGGAACAGGAGGTCAACGCGGCGGCGGTGGAGGCGGCCGAAGCGCTCTATGCCGAACTCGAATCGCAGCGTGACAGGATGCAGGCGGCCCAGACCCAGGCGCAGCAGGCCGCGTCGGCACTGCTCACCGCGGCCCAGGCCGAACGCGACCTTGCCAGCGCCGCGATGAGCGCCGCCGAAGAGGCGTCGACCGAGCTGCTCGCCGAGGCCAAGACCGAACGCGACAAGGCCGCCGCCGCCATCGCTGTGGCCAACATCGCCGCCGCCGCACTCCGCTCCGCGGCAGAGACGGAGCGTGAGCAGGCTGAGGAGGAGCGTGAGCAGGCGACTGATGATCGTGAGCAGGCTAAGGCGGCCCTGGCCGCCGCGGAGGCGTCCGCCGCCGCCCTGATCGCATCTGCGCACTCCGAGCGCGACCAGGCGGCGGCTGCCGCCGGCGAGGCTACTGCAGCCGCGGCCGCGCTCCGCGCCGCGGCCCAGGAAGAGCTTGACCAGGCCGCCGCCGCAGCCGCCGAGGCAACCGAGGCTGTCGAGGCTGCCGAGGCGCTGCGGGCTGCGGCCCAGGACGAGCTTGACCAGGCCGCCGCCGCCGCCGCCGAGGCCAACGCAGCTGCCGAGGCGCTTCGGATTGCTGCCCAGGAAGAGCGTGAGCAGGCTGCCGTCGCTGCCGTCGAGGCGGGAGAGGCCGCCGCCCGGCTCCGCACAAGCGCCCACGCTGATAGGGAAAAGGCCGTCGCGGAGATTGCCGAGGCGGAGCAGGCGGCCGCCATCCTGCTCGCGTCCGCCCAGGCCGAGTTGGACAAGGCCGCCGAGCTGGCGGCTGCCTCTCTTGCTGCGGCCGAAGAGGCTGCCGCCCGCCACCGCGCCGCTGCAGAAGCGGAGGCGGACGACCTGGTCGCGCGGGCTGAAGCGGCTCTTGCCGAAGCCCACGAGGTTGCGGAGGAGCTGCGTGCCGCCTCTAACGCCGAGCGCGACCAGGCTGCAACTGCTGCAGCGGAGGCTCGCCAGGCTGCTGAAGCGCTGCGCGCCGCCGCTCAGGACGAGCGCGACCAGGCCGCCGCCGCGGCCGCCGAGGCAAATGAGGCCGCTGCCGCACTCCGCGCCGCCGCTCACGCCGACCGAGACCAGGCCGCCGCAGCGCTGGCGGAGGGGGAGCAGGTGGCCGCCCTGCTGCGTGCCGCCGCCCAGGCCGAGTGGGACACGGCCGCCGAACGCGGGGCGGCTTCACTGGCCGCGGCCGAAGAAACCGCGGCCGGATACCGCGCCGCCGCGGAAGCGGAGGTGGGAGAGGTCACCGAGCGGGCCGCGGTAGCCACCGCCGAAGCCCACCGGGCTGCCGAGGCGTTGCGAGCCGCCGCCCAGGCCGAGCGCGACCAGGCCGCAACCGCCACGGCGGAGGCTCGCCAGGCCGCGGAAGCATTGCGGGCTGCGGCCCAGGAGGAGCGTGACCGGGCTGCCGCCGCTGCCGCAGAGGCAAACGAGGCGGCCGCCGAGGCAAACGAGGCCGCCGCCGGGCTCCGCGCGGCCGCCCAGGCTGCAAGAGACCAGGCTGTGGCAGCGCTGGCCGAGGCAGAGAGGGGGGCCGTCGCCCTGCGCGTCGCCGCGCAGGGCGAGTTGGAAACGGCCTCCGAGCGCGGAGCGGCCTTGCTTGCCGCAGCCGAAGAGGCCGCCGCCGGCCAGCGCGCCTTGGCGCATGCGGAGGCGGAGAAAGTGACCGCGGCGGCCGCGGCGTCCGTCGCCGAGGCACACGAGGCGTCCGAGGTACTACGTGCCGCCGCTCAGGCCGAGCGCGACGAGGCCGCAACCGTCAGTGCGGCCGCGCGCCTGGCCGCCGAGGCGGCCCAGGCCGCCGCCGAGGCTCTCCGGGCCGCCGCCGAGGCCGAGCGCGACCAGGCCGCGACTGTCACGGCGGAGGCTCGCCAAGCTGCCGAGGCGCTGCGCGCCGCCGCCCAGGACGAGCGTGAGCAAGCTGTTGCCGCCGCCTTGCAGGCGCGGGAGGCGGCGGACTCGCTGCTGGCAAGTGCCGAGGCCGAGCGAGAGCAGACTGCTGCGGCCGCCGCCGAGGCGGCGCTGGCCGCGGAAGCGCTCCGCGCCGCCGCCCAGGCCGAGCGTGACGAGGCCGCGGCCGTCGTAGCCGATGCAAACGAAGCCGCAGCGGCTTTGAAGGCCTCCGCCCAGGCCGAGCGTGACGAGGCTGTCGCCGCGAAGGCCGAAGCAGGCGAAGCCGCGGCCGCCCTCCGTGCGGCGGCCGAACAGGAACGGGAGCAGACGGCCGCGGCCGTCGCCGAGGCACGTATCGCCGCGGATGCGTTCATCGCGTCCGCCCAGTCGGAGTTGGCGCAGGCTGCGGAGGCGAAGGCCGCTGCCCAGGAGTCCGCCGCTGCTCTCCTGGCCGAGGCTCAGGTCGATCGCGACGCGGCCGTCGCCGCCCTTGCCGCGGCCCAGAACGCGACCAGCGACACCCAGCAGATCAAGATCGTCCAGCTCCCGCCGCCACCCGCCACGGCCCTGCAAGTCTATGAAGCGATCGAGAGCGAGCGGCTGCGCATCGCGCGAGACCTCCACGACGGTCCTTCGCAGGTCCTCGCCGACCTCGTCCTGAAAGCCGAGATCCTGGAGCGGACGGCGCGCAAGAAGCCCGAGTTGCTGCAAGAGGAACTGGACGAATTCAAGGGCCTCGTCCGTAACGCCATGACCGACATGCGCAAGTTCATGTTCGACCTCCGGCCTGACTCACTCGACGAACTCGGACTCATCGCCACCATGCGGCGCTACGCGAACGAGTACCACGACCGGACCGGCATCGCCTGCCGCTTTAAGGTCCATGGTCAGGAGCGCAGGCTGGGGCCGGGACATGAGGAAGCCCTTTTCAAGATCATCCAGGAGGCCTTGACCAACGTCCAACGCCATGCCGGTGCCAAGACTGCCGATGTCGGGCTCACGTTGCAGCCGGGGAAGGTGGCAGTGCGCATCCGGGACGACGGGGTTGGCTTCGACACCCTGGCCTACGAAATGGACAGCTCTCAGAAGCTGGGCATCGTCGGGATGCGGGAGCGTGCCGGCGCGCTCGGCGGGACGGTCGAGGTCAAGAGCCACGCGGGAGGCGGAACCGAGGTCGTCGCCGATTTCCCGATCGCCTGAGTTTTCCCCAATCCTGCTGAATCCCGGGGAGCCTCTGTCAACCATCTTCGAGATGCAGTTGCCAAGGTTTGAGCGGATCGCTAGGATGACCGACCAAAGAAGGCCGAAGCGGCGTTCTTATATATGAAGTCCGTAAAAAGAGGAGGTGAATGAAAGTGGACAAACTCATTTGGAAGCTCCGGGGTCTTACGACCCGCCAGGAGGGTCAGGGCATGGTCGAGTACGCCCTTATCCTGGTTCTCGTTTCGATCGTGGTCATCGTTATCCTTCTTACGATGGGCGGCCAGATCAAGAACGTCTTCTCCAACGTCGTATCAGCGCTTAACACCTAAGCCGTTTCTTTTCTTCTGAGATTTCCGTCAAGAGCCCCCACCGTGGGGGCTCTTTTTTTATCCTTGCCTGCTGAGCCGGGAAGTGTCGGGGCTGGTTATCTAGAGTTCACATGGGAATGACGAGCCATGACGCAGCCATCGGGTACCTCCGCAACACGCAGGATTCAAAGGGCGGTTGGGGATTTCGCGCCGGCGGGCAGGCGTTCACGGAAGCCACCGCTCTCGGCCTCCTGAGCATGGCCGGCGAGGCAGCGAACGTCGACGCCGCGGTGCGCTGGCTGCTCGCAGGGCAGCATCGTGATGGGGGGTGGGGGGTCAGCCACGCCGACCGCGAGAGCGGATGGACGACTGCATGGGCCGTTTGGGCACTGGCCGCCAGCGGCGTGACCGACGGTGTCGCCAGGGGAGCGGCGTGGCTCCTCGGCCATCGCTCGGTGTCGGTCAAGGTTCCGCCCTCGATCAGCCGGCTCGACGGAACTCTCGTCGGTTGGGCGTGGACGCCGGCCACCTTCGGGTGGATCGAGCCGACCGCCCTCGCGCTCCTTGGCATCCGGGCAGCCGGTGCCGCCGACCGAGGTGCGCTCGCCGAGGGCCGCGCGATGCTCCTCGATCGCGCCTGCACGGGCGGAGGCTGGAACTACGGCAACACGACGATGATCGCCAATGAGGTCGCGGCGAGCATCCCCGAGACCTCCCTCGTCCTGATGGCTCTTTTCGCCGGCGATCCGAAGTTCACGGACCCGAAGATCCCGGCCGGTATCGACTACCTGCGCCGCAGCATCGAACCGCTCCCCGGCGCTCTGTCCCTGGCCTGGAGCGTGCTCGCGCTGTCCGCATGGAGCGTCGACGTCTCGGCGCCGGCCGCGCGCCTCCTTTCCGCCCAGGGCGGCGCGGGCGACTGGAACGCCAATCCCGCGACGACCGCTCTCGGCGCCCTCGCCATGGAGGCCGCCCGGCTTTGAAGCGGAAGCTCACCCGCCGCAACCTGATTCGAATTGGCTTGCTGGGTTTGATAGCCGGCGAGACCGCCTACCTCAGCCAGTGGTTCGGCGGCTTCAGCCCGCTCGACCTTGCTCGCTGGCGTCTGCAGGCACTCGGCGTCTACCTCGGGCCACGGCCGGCGGTTGCCATCACTCGCAGCGCGGACTACGGCGCCGACCTGGAAGGGGCGCTCCACCACGCGTGGCAGCTCAGCGGAGATTCGGTCGCGAAGGTTAGAGGAAAGCGGGTCGTGCTCAAGCCCAACCTGGTGGCGATCGGCTCAAGCGGGCCCGCGACGACCGACGTTCGCTTCATCGAAGCGGCGATTGGCCTATTCAAGGATCTTGGCGCGGCCGAGATCATAGTCGCCGAAGGTGCCGCCTTTGAAAGCGATTCGCAGACACTTCTGGCCCGGACGGGCGTCGACGTGATGCTGGCGCGGCATGGCGTCCGCTTCGTGGACCTCAACCATGACGACCTCGTCGAGACCCCTCTCAAGGGCGGTTACTGGTCCATCCCCACCCTGTTCGCGCCCAAGACCGTCGTCGACGCCGACTACTTCGTCTCCATGCCCAAGCTCAAAGCCCACCACTGGGCGGGCGTGTCGCTGAGCCTGAAGAATCTCTTTGGGATCGTTCCCGGAAGCCGCTACGGATGGCCAAAGAACATTCTCCACTGGCACGGGATCCCGCTCGCGATCCTGGCCCTGTACGCGACCTTTCGGCCCCACCTGGCGCTCGTCGACGGCATCATCGGGATGGAGGGGGACGGCCCGATCTTCGGGGACCCGCGGCGCACGGGCGTTGTCGTGATGGGCACCGACTGCGTCGCTGTCGACGCGACCTGCAGCCGGATCATGGGCATCGACCCCACCACGCCGGACCACGTCCGACTCGCCGGCGCCTGGGGCCTGGGCAGTGTCAGTGCTGAGCGCATCGACGTTCGTGGCGCATCGATCGCCGACGTCCGTCAGCTCTACAAACTGCCGCCGACGATCGCCAACGGCCTCTAGCGCACCTGGACGGAGCGACTTGGACAGACCGGGTGGTTCGTCAGGCGCAAGAACGAGGATGGACGCCCGTTACACATCGAGCAAGCCCCCAACCGGGAGCCAAGGAGGTGAAACAGGAAATGATGAATCTCAGCTGGAAAATGCGGAATCTGCTCATTCGCCAGGAAGGTCAGGGAATGGTGGAGTACGCCTTGATCCTGGTTCTCGTCTCGATCGTCGTCATCGTCATCCTTCTTACGATGGGTGGTCAGATCAAGAACGTCTTCTCGAACGTTGTCAGCGCTCTTAACACCTAGTCTGCGGCCAGAGAAACCATTCTTCGCGGAGAGCCCCGGCCGCCGGGGCTCTCTCGCGATTTCCCGCCACTGCGCTGTGGCGATCGGCAGCACCCGTGACCAGCGTCGTCGGATTCACGCCGAAGCGTCCATATAATGGCGACGATCTTTCAACCCCGAGCTCTCGGAGGTGAGGTAAACCAATGGCAGTAGCGCCCCCCGGACCATCGCGACCACGTGCGGCCAGCGGCGGTCGGATTTTCATCATCATTGGTGCTTTCCTGGCGCTAGTCGCCTTCGGCGCCGTATTCGTCCTCTCGAACCTGGGTTCCACCAAGTCAGGTGGTGTGGGTGGCCCGACAACGCACGTCGTCTACGCGGGCAAGGACATCCCGCTGCGGACGCAGATCCTCTCGGCCGATCAGCTCCAGATCAAGAACATCGCACAGAGCGACGTGCCCCCCGGCGCCTTCACGGTGGCGTCCTCCGTCAAGTCCGAACAGTTGCTGTCGGAGGCGTTGAAGCTCGTTCAGAACGACATCGCCGAGGTCAACATCTCGAAGGACCAGCCGATCCTCGCCAACCTCGTCGCCAAGCCCGGTGACGCGGTTGCCGGCGCCCAAGCCGCATTCCTCCCCATCCCGGCCGGTTACGTCGCGTTCACGATCCCGACCAGCGAGCAGATCGGAGTGGCCAACTACCCCCAGCCCGGTGACTACATCTCGGTCGTCGCCACCATGGGATCGGCCAAGAAGGCAGCGGCGGCGGTCGTCTTCTCCAATCTCCGCATCCTGCGCGTGGGCGCCGCCAACCTTTCAACTGCCCCGGCGGGTGGGTCCAGCGGCCAGGGAGCGGGGGCGCAGCCCCCGCCAACGGCCGCCGCGACGAGCCTGACGGTCATGACGACGGCGTGCGACGCCTCGTATCTCAAATGGTTCCAGAACAACGCGCAGGTCACTTACATCCTCGAGTCGTATAAGGACTACGCGTCGACGCCGACCGCCCCCGACGCCAGCTGCAACAGCGTCAACGCAGCACGAGCAATAGCCGGTGTCAGGGCCGACGACATCATCGCCAAGTTTCCGGCCTTTGCGCAGGCGTTGAGCGGGTAAGCCACGGAGGAGAACCTACCGATCAGGGTCGTCATCATCGATGACGTCCCGGCGACGCTCGATAACCTCCGCAAGCTTCTCGGCTTCGAGGACGACATTGACGTCGTCTCGACGGCGCTGAACGCTGATGCCGGGATCGAGGAGGTCCGCCGGCTCCTGCCGGACGTCGTCCTCATGGATGTCAACATGCCCGGCCGCGACGGCATCCGAGCGACGGAAATCCTCGTCGACGAGCCACCGCATGCGGCGGTTGTCCTGATGTCGGTGCAGGAGGACCGCGAGTACCTCCGGCGCGGCATGGAAGCGGGCGCACGGGAGTTCCTTGTCAAACCCTTCAGCGGCGACGAGCTGGTGGCGGCGCTCCGACGTGTCCACCAGCTCGAAATCATCAAGCGCCAGCAGGCGTTGGGTGCCGCCGAGGACGGGAGGGACGGCGAGTCCGATGCCGAGGAGCCGCCCGAAAAGCGTCCCGGGGTCATCACGCTGGTGTTCAGCGGCAAGGGCGGCGTCGGCAAGTCGATGCTTGCGATCAACGTGGCAGCGACCCTCGTCAAGGAGACCCAGGGGCGCGTCGCGCTGGTTGACTTCGACCTCCAATTCGGCGATGTCGGCGTCCTCCTCGGCCTCGACTCGGGTCGCAACATCTTCCAGGTCGTCGAGGCATACCCCAACGTCGACCAGGACTTCATCGAGTCGCTGATGCCCGAGGCGCCCGGGGGGTTCCGGGTGCTCCTCGGGCCTCCGAGCCCGGAGTACGCCGACCTCGTAACCGCCGAACACGCCCGGGCCATCCTCGGCATCCTCCAGGAGGGTTTCGACCACGTCGTTGTGGACACGAGCTCGCACCTCGGCGAGGTGACGCTGGAGGCGATCGAACGAGCTGACCATATTGTCGTCCTCGTCGATCTCAGCCTGCCCGCCGTGAAGGAGGCGAAGCTCGCGCTGCGCGTCTTCCAGCGCCTCAACATTCCGCCGACGCGGATCAAGCTGGTGCTCAATCGGTCCGAAACGAACTCGGGCATCACCGTGCACCAGGTGGAGGCGAGCCTCGAAACCAAGATCCTGGTCCGCCTTCCCAGTGACGGAAAGCTGATGCTCAAGAGCGTGCAGCGGGCGGAGCCCTTCACAAAGCTTTTTCCGGAGGCCGACATCAGCCAAAAGATTCGTGAACTCGTAGGTTCTCTGGTACCCTTGGGCGGCTCCGAGGGCCGGTCCGCGAGGTCAGGCAAACGCCTGGCCTTCTGGACCAAGACCCCCGGGGGCTAGCACTTAAACAGATGGGCCTCCTCGACCGCGTGAACCAGGCGAACCAGCAGCGGTCTGGCGCACCCAGCGCCCCGACCCTGTCTCCGCCGGTCCCCAGCACGCCGACTGCGGGAAACGGCGGTCCCCCTGTTCCCTCCACCTTCGCGGCGCCGGCCAGCCCCGCCTCGGGCGTCGGCGCCACGGCAACGCACCCGGTCGTGCCCGCTCCGGCAGCCCCCGCTCCGCCCCCGACCACGCCCGGCGGCCTCGCTGAGCGTGCTGGCGGCATCAGCGGCGCCATCGCCATCACCCCGGCCTTCGCCTCCGCCAAGACGACGGTCCACGCCAAGCTCCTGGAGCAGTACGCCAACAAGATCGACGTCACCGACCGCGAGTTCGTCCGCGAGAAGATCGTGGAGCTGGCCGATGACTACGTGCGCAATTCAGGCCTGACGATGACGCGGTCGGACAAGGAAAGGCTCATCGAATCTCTGATGGACGACATCCTCGGACTTGGTCCACTGGAGATCCTCCTCAACGACAACGACATCACCGAAATCATGATCAACCACCCCAAGCAGATCTACATCGAGCGCCGTGGCCAGCCGATGCTCTCCGACGTGACCTTTGAGAGCGACAAGCAGCTCATGAGGGTCATTGACCGCGTCGTCAGCTCGATCGGCCGCCGCGTCGACGAGTCCTCACCGATGGCCGACGCCCGCCTGAAGGACGGCTCCCGTGTCAACGTCATCATCCCGCCCCTCGCCCTGAAAGGGCCCTGCATGACGATCCGAAAGTTCTCCAAGGAGAAGCTGGGACCGAACGACCTGCTCGTCTTCAAGTCGGCGACGCCGCAGATGATCCACTTCCTCAAGGCGGCGGTTCGTGCCCGCCTCAATTGCATCGTCTCGGGCGGCACCGGCTCCGGAAAGACGACGCTGCTTAACATCCTGTCGACGTTCATCCCGGCTGAGGAGCGGATCATCACCTGCGAGGACGCCGCCGAACTTTCGCTCCAGCAGGACCATGTGATCACCCTCGAGTCCCGCCCCGCCAACGTGGAGGGCAAGGGTGCCGTGCCCATCCGCGACCTCGTCAAGAACTGCCTCCGCATGCGGCCCGACAGGATCATCGTCGGAGAGTGCCGCGGTGGCGAGGCCCTTGACATGCTGCAGGCGATGAACACCGGTCACGACGGGTCCATGTCGACGCTTCATGCCAACAACCCGCACGAGGCTCTCGGTCGTCTGGAGACTCTCGTGCTGATGGCCGGCGCCGACCTTCCCTCGCGGGCCATCCGCGAGCAGATGGCCGCCGCCGTACACATCATCGTTCAGCAGCAGCGCCTCCGCGGCGGACCGCGCAAGATCGTCTCCATCGTTGAGATCACCGGCATCAACCAGGGCGAGATCCAGACCCAGGAGATCTTCGTTTTCAAGCAGGTGAACCTCCGCGATGGCAAGGCAGTGGGCTACCACACCGCGACCGGCATCAAGCCGATGCGCCATGACGCCATCAGAGCCGCCGGCGAGGATCTTCCCGACGAGTTGTTCATACCTGTATCCGAGCCCGCCTTTGAGGAGCTCTACTGAAATCCGAACACTTAGGAGCGCGTAGACCGACATGGACCTGACTCATATCGCCGTCGCGATCATCGCCGGCCTGGGCGTGATGGCTGTCTTCTATGGCCTGGCCCAGGTTCGCACCGCATCCTCCGATCTCACCGCGCGCCTGGCCGAGTACGGCGTCATCGAGGCGGGTGCGCTCAGCTTTCCGGGGAGTCTTCCTGCCGTCCCCGCACCCACCAATTTCCGCGAGCGAGTCGCCAGGATCTTCCAGCCCCTGGCCGATCAGGCCGGCAAGGGCAACGTGAAGAAGGGCAAGCCTTCACTCCAGGAGAACCTGGCCAAGGCCGACCTCAAGCTGCGGACGTCGGAGTACTTCATGATCCAGATCGGCCTCGTTCTCCTGCTCTTCGTCATCGGCGTCATTCGCTTCGGAGGCATCGGCCTAGCCCCCGTGCTGATGGGCGTCGGCGGCTACTTCATCCCCGGCATCTACGTGAACTTTCGCCAGAAGGCGCGGCTCAAGGCGTTCAACAACCAGTTGGGTGACACTCTGATCCTGCTTTCCAATGCCCTCAAGGCCGGCTATTCCTTCGCCCAGGCGGTGGACACCGTCGCCAAGAACGCCAGCCCGCCGATCGCGGACGAGTTCACCCGAGCAGTTCGCGAGATGAACCTGGGTGGCACCATCGAAGAGTCGCTGGGCAGCATGGTGAAGCGCATCGAGTCGGACGATCTTGACCTGATGGTGACCGCAGTGGCAATCCACCGCACCGTGGGCGGAAATTTGGCCGAGATCCTCGACAACATCGCCTTCACGATTCGCGAGCGCATCCGGATCAAGGGTCAGATCGCAACACTGACGGCAAGCGCCCGCTCTTCCGGCCAGCTGATCACCGGGCTCCCCATCATCCTTGCCGTCTTCATGTACTTCGCGACGCCTACCTACTTCAAGCCGATGACCGAGAGCCCGGTGGGATGGGCAATCCTCGGCGCGGCCTGCTTCATGATCTTCCTTGGCAATCTGGTGATGGGTAAAGTCACCGCAATCGAGGTCTAGCGAAAAATGCCCCCACAGATGCTGCTGTTCGGAGTCCTCGCCGCAGGCGGGGTCTTCCTCGTGTTCTGGGGCATGTATTCGGCGCGCAATGCCAGCGCCCTCTCCGGGGACATGGTCCAGGAGCGCCTCCAGGCCTTCGCCGGGCAGAAGCCCTTGACCCTCGACGAGGTCGAGCTCCAGAAATCGTTCGAGGAGCGCTTCGTCCGCCCCACCATCGAGAGGCTCGGCAAGTACCTGGCCAACCGAACGCCCGACAAGCAGCGCCAGGACCTCCAGAACCGACTCAACCTGGCGGGACGGCCGGGCAACCTGTCGCCCTCTGACTTCTCGGCCCTTCGCCTCGGCCTCGCGGTGGTCCTCTTCATCGTCGGGCTCCTGCTCGGCCTGCTCTTCCACAGCCCCGTAGCGCTCGCCGTCTCCGCGGCCGTCGGCGCCGTGCTCGGTTACTACGGCCCTCCCTTCTGGCTCAACGGTGAGGTTCAGAAGCGCCGCAAGGAGATCCAGCTCTCGCTTCCCGACGTCATGGACCTGCTGACGATCGCCGTCGAAGCGGGCCTTGGTTTCGACGCTGCCGTGGCCCGCGTAACCGACAAGTTCAAGAACGCCCTCGCCGACGAGTTCAACACCGTCCTCCAGGAGGTTCGACTCGGCCGGCCGCGACTGGAGGCGCTCGACGACATGGGCCGCCGCTGCGGTGTTGAAGACCTGCACAACTTCACCCAGGCCGTTATCCAGTCGGAACAGATGGGTGTGGGTCTCGCCAAGATCCTCCGCCTCCAATCCGAGGAGATGCGGCGCAAGCGGCGTCAGCGGGCAGAGGAGAAGGCCGCCCAGGCCTCACTCAAGATGATGCTTCCGATGGTCGGCTGCATCTTCCCGACACTGTGGCTGATCCTGCTCGGCCCTGCCGTGCTGATCATCATGAAGGCGCGCAGCGGTTAAGCCCCCTGGAAGAACGCTTCCGGCTCTCCTCTCACGACCCGTGTCCAGGCGCTGCACGGAAGGGATGACGCATGCCTGACTTCCTCCAACTTGGCGTTCCGGCGTGGCAACTCGTCGTCCGATCCGTCGTCATTTACGGCGTTCTGCTGATTGGGCTGCGCGTATTCGGCAAACGGGAAGTGGGACAGTTCACGATTTTCGACCTGGTCCTAGTGCTTCTCGTCGCCAACGCGGTCCAGCCCGCGATGACGGGCCCCGACAGCTCAGTGACCGGAGGTGTGATCATCATCGTCTCGCTCCTCCTGGCCAACCTCGGGGTGTCCCGACTCGACCGCATCCCATTCTTCCATAACCTCTTCACCCCGTCCCCGACGATCCTGATTCAGGACGGCAAGATCCTCACCGACAACGTTCGTCGGGAGAACCTTGATCAGGGTGAGCTGGAGATGGCCGCACGCGAGCACGGGGTCGAAAAGATCGAGCAGGTGAAGCTGGGGGTCCTGGAAGCGGACGGCTCCATCAGCATCGTTTCCAACGACCTCGAGACCAACCACCGCAAGCGGCGCGTGCGCTTCAACCGGATGGGAAGCTAGGCAGCTTTCTCCTAGCGATCGAGGAACGCCAGCGCCTTCTCCTTGAACTGGCGCGAGACGACCGCGGTCATGTGATCGCGGCCGGGCAATTCGATGTACTCCGAGGTCGGGATGGCGTCTGCCAGCTTCTGCGCGCCCCTTGCCAGTGGATCCCTGTCCCCGACGGCGAGGAGCACCGCTGTGCGCACTCCGGCCAGGTGCTCGTCGCTCACCTCGATGCTCGGACCGGTGATGCAGGCGGCCAGCGCCTCGAGGTCGTTGTCCTGCCTGTTCCGGGTGGCGAACATGTAAAAAAACTCGGCGACCGGGTCGTCGATCGTGGTGTCGCCCCGCAGGCGTGCGGCCACCGCCTGCGCCTTGCTCCAGGCGCCGATGCTGCCGAGCCCACCCAGCACGGCGCGGTGGATGCGCTCGGGGTTGTTGAGGATCACCTGCAGGCCGATGCGGGCACCCATCGAGTAGCCGACATAGTCGACCCGCGCGATGTCGAGGTGGTCGAGGAGATTGATGAGGTCCGCGGCCATGTGAGGTCCGTAGGCCGCCGGGTCGTGCGGCTTATCGCTCCGGCCGTGGCCGCGGAGGTCGGGGCCCACGACCAGGCGGCCGGCCCCCGTCAGGGTGTCCTGCCAGCGCGAGCCGAGCCAGTTGAGCGTGTAGTTGCTGGCGAAACCATGGACGAGGAGTGTGGGCGGACCATCATCGGGTCCGATCAGCTCGTAGTTGATTCGAACGCCGCCGCTGCTGAAATCGGGCACGAGACGGAAGTGTAGGATGGCCCGCGTGCCGAGGCCGTCGAGACTGGTCCACCCTGCATCCGGAACTGTCCTCGCCGACAGCCTGGAGATCCCGAGTACTTTCATCGGCCGCGGGATCGGGCTCATGTTCCGCAGTCCACTGCCTCCCGGCCGAGCGATGCTGATCGATCCCTGCAACGGCATCCACATGCTGTTCATGCGGTTCCCGATCGACGCGCTGTTCCTGGATCGCAACGATCGGGTGAAGAAGGTCTATGAGCGTGTCGCGCCATGGATCGGCGTCGTTTGGATCGTCATCGGAGCACGCAAGGTCGTCGAGATGCCCGCCGGGACGCTCGGGCCGCTCCATCTCAAGCCCGGCGACCAGATGGAGCTGGCCTAACGGCAGGAGTTGACCGGCCCCTTAACGTGAAGCGTGCATGTTCGAGCGCCTTCTCGACCTTCTCCTGCCGGTCCGTTGCGGAGGCTGTGGCCAGTTCGGCGCTCTCTACTGTGAGCGCTGCCGCCTGCGGACGCACCGCCTCCGCGAGCCGCTCTGCAGACGTTGCGGAGCCGAGGTCGAGTTCGCGAAGGCGCGCTGCGGGTGTCGCCACAGGCTTCACTCGCTGGGCCGGCTGCGGAGCGCCGCCCGTTACGAGGGGCCCCTGGAGAGGGCCATCCACCGCTTCAAGTACGAGGGCCGGCGCCCCCTGGCGAAGCCGTTGGCGGAGCTGCTCGCGGATCGCCTCGCAGTGGACGGCCCCGCCGGCGAGCTCGTCGCCTGGGTGCCACTCCACCCGCGCCGCCAATGGGAGCGGGGTTACAACCAGTCCGAACTGCTGGCGGCCGAGCTTGCTCGCCGGCTCGCTCTCCCCTGCGGTCCCGGCCGTCTCGTGCGGACGCGGGACACGGGTGCGCAGGTGGGCCTCGACAGGCGGTGTCGCCTCGTCAACGTGGCGGGCGCCTTCGCTTGGCGAGGTCAGGATCTCGGCCGCCGGTCCGTGATCCTCATCGACGACGTTGCAACCACCGGGGCCACTCTCGACGCCTGCGCCAAGGCCCTGCGCGCAGCCGGCGCAGGGTTCGTGACCGGCCTCACCGTCGCACGAGTCCAGCTTTGATTGAGGTCGCCGCCCATTTGTCGCCGAACTGCCGGGCCCCGACGTTATAGTTCCAGACACAATCCCAGGGAGGACTAAATGGCAGTTCGAATACCGGGCATCGATCTTCAGGAGTACTACACCCAGCTCGGGCCCATCCAGCCCGTCATCGAAGACGACCGCGTAACGGAGGTCATGGTCAACGGCATCGACCATGTCTACGTCGAGATGGGCGGCAAGGTGGTCCTCACAGGCATCAAGTTCGCCGACGAGGAGCAGCTGCTCAACGTCATCCAGTTCATCGTCCGCTCGGTCGGACGCCGAATCGACGAGCGCGTCCCGCTGGCCGACGCCCGCCTTGCCGACGGCTCCCGCGTCAACGCAGTCATCCGCCCACTGGCGATCGACGGGCCGCTGCTTACAATCCGTAAGTTCGCAAAGGACCCACTCCAGGTCGAGGACCTAATTCGATTTGGAAGTTGCACCGAGTCTGGCTTCGGCTTCATGAAGGCCTGCGTCATGGCGAAGGCAAACGTCGTCGTGTCGGGTGGTACAGGCACCGGCAAGACGACCTTCCTGAACGTGCTCTCCAGCTTCATTCCGGCGGAGGACAGGATCGTCACGATCGAGGATGCCGCTGAACTCCAACTCCACCAGGAGCACGTGTGCCGGTTGGAGACGCGGCCCAAGGACATCAACGGCGAGGGCGAGGTCACCATCCAGCGGCTGGTGATCAACTCCCTCCGCATGCGCCCGGAGCGGATCATCGTCGGCGAGTGCCGCGGTGGTGAGGCGCTGGACATGCTCCAGGCGATGAACACCGGTCACGACGGCTCAATGACGACAGTCCACGCCAACAGCCCCCGCGACGCGCTTGCCCGTCTCGAGACGCTCGTGCTCATGTCGGGCATCGACCTTCCGGTAAAGGCAATTCGCCAGCAGGTCGCGGGCGCCATCAACATCTTCGTCCAGCTCAACCGCCTCCGCGATGGCTCGCGCCGTGTCACAAGCATCACCGAGGTCACCGGCATGGAGGGCGACACGATCACCATGCAGGAGATCTTCGTCTTTGAGTCGCAGGGCGCAGGGGCGGACGGGAAGATCGTGGGCCAGTTCAAGCCCACCGGTATCCGGCCCCAGATCCTAGACCGGATGTTCACGATGGGGCTTCAGCTCCCGGCCGAGATCCAGATGCTTTTCCCCGATCCGCGCTTCGCTGCGCAGGGCAAGAAGGCTTGGTAGCGCCCCCCGCGGGGTAAATACCACCTCGGGGTTGGCGCGGCGGTCCGCTGTCGGTGAGCACGGGGAAGCGCCCATTTTCTCTTCGCGCTGGGATCTGTCGCCCGCACAAAGGGACCTCCGTGATTTCCCCGACCCGCTAAATTCCGTAACGAAAGAACAAGCAATCTGAGGGAGACTCAATACTTCACTGTGGCGTTCTTTAATCGGCTCTTCGATCCCAATTCGCGCGAGGTGCGCAGTCATATGGCGATCGCGCGCGCCATCGGCACCCTCGAGCCGGAACTCGAAGTTCTCGACGACGACGCTCTGCGCGCTCGGTCCGACGAGCTCAAGGCGCGTGCCAGAGGCGATAGCCAAGGGCCTGATCAGGAGTCCGCGCAAGAGCCGGGGGAAGACCTGGACGACCTTCTCGTCGAGGGTTTCGCGCTGGTTCGCGAGGCCGCCCGCCGTCGGCTGGGGATGCGCCACTTCGACGTCCAGCTGGTTGGTGGAATGGTCCTCCACGGTGGAAAGATCTCGGAGATGAAGACCGGCGAGGGCAAGACACTCGTCGCCAGCCTGGCGCTTTACCTGAACGCTCTCTCGGGCAAGGGCGCGCATCTCGTCACCGTCAACGACTACCTGGCCCGCCGTGACGCCGGCTGGATGGCGCCCATCTACAACCAGCTCGGCCTCACGACGGGGGTCATCGCTTCCGACCTCTCTGTCATCTACGACCTCGAGTACCTCGATGAGAGCCACTCCGACCCGCGGCTCCAGCACTTCCGGCCGGTGACGCGGGCCGAGGCCTACGCCTGCGACATCACCTACGGCACCAACAATGAGTTCGGCTTCGACTATCTCCGGGACAACATGGCCACCGAGCTCGTCCACTGCGTGCAGAAGCCGCTCAACTTCGCGATCGTCGACGAGGTCGACTCGATCCTCATCGACGAGGCCCGGACGCCATTGATCATCTCCGGACAGGGCGAAGAGTCGACGGAAAAGTACATCCAGTACGCGCGTCTTGCGAGCCGCCTCAAGGAGGAGGAGGACTTCACCGTCGACCTCAAGCACAAGTCGGTTGCCCTGACCGAGGAGGGCATCGCAAAGATGGAGCGCTGGACTGGGATTGCGAACATCTATGACCTCGAGCATGTAATCGAGGCGCACCAGATCAACCAGGCGCTGAAGGCCCTGGCCCTTTTCTTCCTTGACCGCGACTACCTCGTCAAGGACGGCGAGATCGTCATCGTCGATGAGTTCACGGGCCGTCTCATGGCCGGGAGGCGGTGGTCGGACGGTCTTCACCAGGCCGTGGAGGCCAAGGAGGACGTGAAGGTCCAGCAGGAGATGAAGACGATGGCCACCATCACCCTGCAGAACTACTTTCGCCTGTACAAGAAGTTGGCCGGCATGACGGGCACGGCTCTCACCGAGGCCGAGGAGTTCGACAAGATCTACGGCCTCGAGGTCGTGATCATCCCGACCAACCGGCCGATGGTTCGCGACGACATGGCCGACGTCATCTTTAAGACGGAGGCGTCCAAGTACGACGCCGTGATCGACGAGATCATGGAGATGAACGCGGTGGGGAGGCCCGTGCTTGTCGGCACCGTCTCGGTCGATAAGTCGGAACGGCTCTCGCGACTCCTCGAAAAGCGCGGTCTCGCCCACAACGTCCTGAACGCCAAGCAGCACGAGCGCGAGGCGTCGATCGTCGCCGAGGCGGGGCGGGGAGGAGCTGTCACGATCGCCACCAACATGGCCGGGCGCGGTACCGACATCGTCCTCGGCGAGGGCGTTCGGGAGGCCGGCGGCCTCCATATCATCGGTACCGAGCGCCACGAGTCACGCCGCATCGATAACCAGCTCCGAGGCCGCGCGGGCCGCCAGGGCGACCCCGGGTCGTCGAAGTTCTTCCTCGCGCTCGAGGATGACCTGATGAAGATCTTCGGCGGCGCCGGCGACCGCATCGGGCGTCTGATGGACGCCCTCGAGGTGGAGCCCATCGAGCACCCCTGGGTCGCCCGGTCGATCGAGGGAGCGCAAAAGAAGGTCGAAGGCTTCAACTTCGACGCGCGCAAGCACGTCGTCGAGTACGACGATGTCATGAACAAGCAACGCGAGATCATCTACGGCGAGAGGCGGCGGATCCTGGAGGGGGTCGACACCCGTTCCAACATCGAGAATTACACCGCGGAGCTGATCCAGAAGGGCGTCGAAGCGCACTGCGAAGGCCGCCACCCCGAGAACTGGGACATAGAGGGCCTTGTGAACTACCTGGGCGTGTACTTCCCGATCGCCCCCAACACGGCAATTCCGGACGATGCGCTCAAGAATGGCCACGCCGGCCTGGTGCAGTTCCTCATCGACGCCGCCAAGACCACTTATGCCGCCAAGGAGGAGCAGGTCGGCGAAGAGGTCATGCGCCAGGTCGAGCGCTTTGTGATGCTGCGCACGATCGATAGCAAATGGGTGGAGTACCTCACCCAGATGGAGCATTTCCGGGAGGGAGTCGGCCTTCGCGCCTATGGCCAGCGAGATCCGCTCGTTGAGTACAAGAACGAGGCCTTCCACATGTTCGGCGAACTTACCGAGGCCATCCAGGCCGACATCGTCGGCAACATTTTCCGAGTTCAGGTCACTACGCAGGAGCCACCACCCCCGCCACCGCCCCTGCAGGGCGTGACCAACCGGCCGCCCGATGAAGGTGGGCCGCCCCGCCGTCCGAGTTCGAACGGCAGACAGGGTGGTCCTCGGGACCTCATCGGATCGGGCGCCGCCGCCGTCGCCGCTGGCAAGATCGGTCGCAACGACCTTTGCCCCTGCGGCTCTGGGCGAAAATACAAGCGCTGTCATGGACGCTGAGTACTCCCCAAAACAGCTGCTGGACCGAATCACCCAGCTGAAGGAGCATCTTTGACCTGCCTGCAAAGGCAAAGCGCGCGGTCGAGCTCGACGGGCTGCTCGGCCGCCCCGGGGTCTGGGATGACCCCGCGCAGGCAGGCCGGCTAGGTCGCGAGGCAAGCGCTCTCCGCGAGGAGCTCGAGCTCTGGGAGTCGCTGGAGGCGCGCGCCCGCGACAACGTCGAGCTTTTCGAGTTGGGCGACCCCGAGCTGGCCGAGCAGTTGGTTGAGGAGGGGGCGGCTATTGCCCGGGAGCTGAGCTCGCGAGAGCTTGACCTTCTCTTTACCGACCAGTACGCCAACAACAACGCGCTCGTCTCGCTTTCCGCGGGCGCAGGCGGCGTTGACTCCCAGGACTGGGTCGAGATGCTCATGCGGATGTACCTCAAGTGGGGGCAGTTGCGCGGCTTCGAAACGGAGGTGCTGGAAGCGGCTCCCGGGGAGGAGGCGGGACTCAAAGGCGCGACCATCCAGATCAGCGGTCCCCGCGCCTATGGTCTGCTCCGGTCTGAGCACGGCGTGCACCGGCTGGTGCGGATATCCCCCTTCGACCAGAACCACCGCCGGCACACGTCGTTCGCCCTCGTGGAGGTGATGCCGGAGCTTGAGGAGACCGAGGTCGACGTCGTCATCAACCCGGACGAACTCAAGATCGACACCTACCGAGCCAGCGGGGCCGGCGGGCAACACGTAAACAAGACGGAGTCAGCCATCCGTATCACGCACCTGCCGAGCGGCATCGTCGTCACCTGCCAGAACGAACGCTCCCAGATCAAGAACCGCGACATCGCGATGAAGATGCTGCGGGCGCGCCTCTACGAACGGCAGCGGCTCATCAACCTCAAGCAGCTCGACGACATCAAGGGCCAGATGCTGCCGGCGGAGTTCGGCAGCCAGATCCGCAACTACACTCTCCAGCCCTACACCCTTGTGAAGGACGTCCGAACCGGGCAGGAGATCGGGAATGCGCAGGCCGTGCTCGAAGGGGAGATCGATCCGTTCATTGAGGCGTGGCTGCGCTGGAAGCTGTCGGAGGGACAGGAAAAGGAATGAGGAAGGGGAATGGCGGACTCGATCCACGGCCCAATTTGAAGCATCTCGTTTGACCCACCGCGACCGGAGGCCTATACTCGCCCCCAGCAGGAATTTCTGCCCTCCCTCGTCTCACCACACGTCGCATCTCACATTTCAGCAATGGTTTTACAAGGCGATTTCGGACCCAAACCCATCATTTCCTTCCAGCACGTCTGGAAGCGCTACCCCAATGGCACCGAGGCCCTGCGAGACGTCTCGCTGTCCGTGCCCGAGGGGGACTTTCTCTTCCTCGTCGGCCCGTCCGGCGCCGGCAAATCGTCGCTGGTTCGGCTCCTCATCCGTGAGGAAAAGTCGAGCCGGGGCAAGATCTTCGTAGACGGCGTGGAGCTCGGGCGCATGAAGCGCCGCCACCTGCCGTACTACCGGCGCAAGGTCGGACTCGTGTTCCAGGACTTCAAGCTCCTGCCGAAGCTGACGGTCTACGAGAACGTCTCCTTCGCCCTCCGCGTTCTCGGCGAATCAAGCAGGGCGATCCGCCTCCGGGTCGGGGAGGCGATGGAGACCGTGGGTCTCTCCGAGAAGCTGCAGAAGTACCCGCGCGAACTCTCCGGCGGAGAGCAGCAGCGTGTTGCCATCGCCCGGGCGCTCGTCCATGCTCCGCGCCTCATCGTCGCCGACGAGCCGACTGGCAACCTCGACCCAGCAACGGCCTGGGAGATCATGCAGCTGTTCCTCCAGATCAATCACCGGGGCGCCACCGTCGTGATGGCAACCCACAACCGCGATATCGTCGATCTCCTCCGCCGCCGTGTGGTGGCTCTCGAGGGGGGTCAGATCGTCCGAGACGATCGGACGGGGGGGTACCATGAAGCTCTGGCGGCATCTGGTCTTCGCGCTTAACAGCGCCTGGTCGAGCTTCTGGCGCAACGCTGCGGTCAGCGTCGCGGCGGTGGGCACGATCACCCTCATCCTCTCGATGGCGGGCCTGAACCTGCTTCTCGGGCACACCCTTGGATCGGTCTTTGACCAGTACCGCACCCGTGTCAGCGTGATCTCCATCAGCGTCTCCGACCTGACGCCCCTGGCGACGGTCGCGGACTTTGAAGACCAGCTGCGCGCAGACCCCCGCGTTGCCGGAGTGACCTTCGTATCCAAGGAAGAGGAGCTTCACCGCTTCTCTTCCGATCCCGCCAACTCCGGGATTGCCCAGCAGGTCCAGGGCAACCCGCTGGCCGCCAAACTCGAGGTGCGTGTCCATAGGCTGAGCGACGTGGCTGCCATCGATGCGCAGGCGCGTGCCTGGCGCGGCGCCGACCGGACCGATCCCACCGACTACCAGGGCGACTTCATAGCTCGCATGCTCCGGCTCTCGAACTGGATCACGCTGACGGGGCTGGTCATCCTGGCCGTCCTCCTCTTCATCTCCGTCTTCATCGTGATGAACACGATCCGCACGGCCGTCTATCACCGCCGCCAGGAGATCGAGGTAATGAAGCTGGTGGGCGCCACCGAGTGGTTCGTTCGCGGACCCTTCGTCATCGAGGGCATCCTCACCGGCCTCCTGGCCGGGGGTCTTGCGCTGGGCGTGTTGCTTCTCGTCTACCGGCCCTTTGTCGACCGCTTCCACTCCGACCTCTTCTTCATCCCGCTCAGCTACGACCCTGCATTCACGGGTGACCTTGCAAAGGACCTCCTGTGGACCGGCGCCCTGCTCGGCGCACTCGGCAGCTACATCGGGGTCAGACGGTTCGTCCGCCTGTGATCACGCTGCGGGCCCGCGCGGCGGCCCTGGTGGCGCTCCTCGCCACAACCGGCAGTCTTGCTCTCGCCCAGCCGGTCAGGGCTCTCGACTGCTCCCCATATGACGACATCTGTAACGCGCTCGTCGACGCGCAGAACCAGCAGGCGGCAGAGAAAAGGCAGCTAGCCGAGATCCAGACCAAGATCAAGGACACGGAACAGCAGATGAAGGCACTCAACGCCTACATCGCCTCGCTGAACCAGCAGGTGATCTCGCAGCAGGCGGTCATCGACAAGACGGCGGCGGACATCGACGAGTTGGATCGCAGCGTGCGGATGACGGAGGCGGACATCACCCGCCGCCAGGCCCACCTCGAGGTCCGGCAGGAGCTGTTCGGCCAGCGGGTGCGCTCGATGGACAAGCACGGCTCGATCAACTATCTCGCGCTTGTGCTGTCGGCAGCGAGCTTCAACCAACTCATCGACAGAATCGTTCTGACCCAGCAGATCGTTCAGTCCGACCATCGCTTCATTACCGACCTCGAGGCTGAAAAGACGCGGATCCAGGCCCTCAAGGATTCATTGGTCTCAAGACGCGCCGAGGAGGCGCAACTGCTGGATCAGCAGAAGACCGCCAAGGCCCACCTGGTAGCCGTCAGGGCGGCACAGCAGGATGCCTACGCCTACCAGGCTCAGCTCGAGTCCCAGTACAAGAAGCAGGCCGACGACATGGCCCGCGCCATCGCCGACGCAGCAGATCAGGTCAAGCAGTTACAGGCGGCCTACGACGCCGAGGCGGCCGCCTCGGGTGGTGGCACCGGGGTCTTCGGATGGCCCGAAAACCCCCATTGGCTGAGCCAGGGCTTCGGCTGCAGCCCTTATCAATTCGAAATGTACTGGCCCTCCTGTCCCAGCAAGCATTTCCACAGTGGCATCGACCTCGCCCAGCCCCCCGGGACCCCGGTTTTGGCTGCCGACAACGGCGTCGCCGCCGTGTATTCGACCAGGTACGGGTATGGCAACTACGTGATCCTCACCCACGGCAATGGCTACGCAACCCTCTACGGCCACCTCGCCTCCTTCACCGTCCGCAACGGACAGTTGGTATACCGTGGTCAGGTGATCGCGTACGAGGGCAGCACCGGCAACTCAACAGGCCCGCACCTCCATTTCGAGATCCGCTACAACGGCGAGTACCGCAATCCCTGCGCCTGGCTGGGCTGCTGAGCAACTGCTGAGCGCGGAGCTCCCAAAGGGAAGGGATGCCCGGCTCAGCCGGGGATGGCGCAGCCTCGGGCTCGGCGGCGGTGAAATAGTTACTCGGGGGGCAGGGCGCTGAAACCGAGCCGCCGGCTGCGGCGCATCGCCGGCCTCATCGCGGGTCTCCTTGCCTCACTCGCGATCGGCGCCGCCGGCGGCATCTATGCCGACCAGGCCTTCCCCGCGTACGTCCCGCTTGTCGGCGCCCAGCGCTCATCGGGCACCTTGGACCGGGCGACCTTCGACAGGGCGGTGAAGATACTCCAGGCCGACTACTACGACCCCAAAATCAATTACGACAATCTTTCCCACACCGCGGTCAAGGGTCTGATTCAGGGGCTCAACGACCCTTTCTCGTATTACCTCGACCCTGCCGAGTACAGGCGTCAGCTCAACAGTTACGCCGGTAAGTACACGGGCATCGGCACCGAGGTGAGCTTCAAGGGAGAGTTCCCGGTCATCGTCCAGGTTTTCCCCGGCTCGCCCGCCTTGAAGGCGGGGTTGATGGCGGCTGACGTCGTGCTGTCGATCGACGGCCACGATGCCCACAACCTCACCGCCGACCAGGCGTCGGCGCTGATCAGGGGACCGGAAGGGTCGAAAGTGGTGATTAAGGTGAAGAGGGGTGATCAGACGCTGGAGGTGACCATCACCCGCCAGGCGATCGCTCTGCCCTCGGTTCGCGCGACCCGCCTCGACGGCGGGGTCCTCTACATCCGGGTCTACACGTTCGATGAGAACACTGCGAAGGATTTCGACGCGCAGCTGAAGGCCGCACTGACCGAGCCGACGCCGGGGATCGTCCTCGATCTCCGTGATGACGGCGGCGGGTTCATCGACGCCGCGCAGAGGGTGATTTCCGAGTTCGTGAGCAGCGGGGAGTGTTTCGAGCTCCGCGATCATTCCGGGCAGGTCGATCGCCATGACGTCATCGGCGATCACCCCGCGGCCACGACGCCCGTCGTCGTCCTCGTCAACGCCAACACGGCGTCAGCCTCGGAGATGGTCTCGGGTTCGCTTCGAGTCCACCAGCGCGCGCGCCTTGTCGGCGTCAAGACCTACGGCAAGGGCTCCGTCCAGCAGGACTTCCCGCTGCCGGACGGGTCCGATCTTCACATAACGATCCGCAGGTGGTTCCTGCCGGACGGCTCGTCGGTGGAAAAGAACGGCCTCGACCCAAACGTCGCGGTCTCGCTTGGGGCGCCCGGCGACATGTTCGATGTGAGCCAGACCTCGACGGCGCACGACAAGGACACGCAGCTCAATGCGGCGCTCCAGTTGCTGTCGAAGCCAATCTCCTGAGGCGGTCTACGTAGACTTTCGCCGGGCGGTTGATTTGCGGGGCGGTTAGCTCAATTGGTAGAGCGCCTGGTTTACACCCAGGAGGTCGGGGGTTCGAAGCCCTCACCGCCCACCAACGTCGAGCACGAAGCCACTCCTCAGCCGACCTGGATCGTCACGTCCGCGGACCGGTCGGGGCAGCCGCTCTTGAGCATCGCCTCGCAGGTGGTGGCACCGGCCGCATGGATCTTCGCCGTGCCGGCCCGGCGCGCGACGAACCACGCCCTGTAGACGCTGTCCTTCATCGGCGCCGCTACTCCCGGCAGCTCGGACTTCAACTCGAGAACGGCGGCGTCGGTGCTGCTGACCGACCAGACCAGCGACGAGCCCGGGACGGGCCGCCTGTCAATGAGCTCCACCTCGACGGACTGGCCCTGTGAGGCTCTTATCGTTTGGCCGAAATCGGTCTCGGTGACTCTGATCGGGGTTGGCGTCGCCGTTGAGCCGGGGCCGGGGCTTCCCGCCGAAGGGCTTCCGCAGGCCACTGACAGCAATGCGGCCATCACGGCCGTCGCAAGTCTCGTTCTCATGAGGGAGACAACGGCGTCCAGACCGGTGCTGTAACGGTTGCGGCTTTTTGTGTAAGCTACCGCCCTGTCGGGTCCGCCACGGCCGGCGGCGCAGGGTTAGTTCAAGGAGGTGTGTTTCGTGGAGTCCCATCGATCACGTCACGCCTCGAGGGCCAACCGCTAGCCACTTCGCGAGCCTCTCTCCACCCTGTCCGGGTGGCCCGCTCCTCGCCTCCGAGGCGCACAGCACCTTTGTCGCTGTAGACGGTCGCGTCCGCGCGGCCCTTGGAGGAAGACCGAGTTGTACGTTGAAGAGCTCGAACCATTCATCGACGATGGGTTCATTGAGGAGGTAATCCGTCCCGTGAAAAGCGGGAAGGAGGCGGACGTCTACCTGTGCGCCGCCGCCGGCTCGACAGGTGAGACGTTGATCGGGGCAAAGGTGTATCGATCGATCCACCAGCGCTCTTTTAAAAACGATTCGATGTACAGGGAGGGCACCCACGCAGAGCTGAGGGCACGCGACCGGCGAGCCGTGGCCAAGAAGACCACCTTTGGTAAGTACGTCCTCTTCGGGACCTGGATCGCGCATGAGCTCGAGACTCTGGAGATCCTGTACGCCGCCGGCGCCCGAGTGCCAAAGCCGATCAGGTCCGCTGAGCACGCACTCCTGATGACCTGGATCGGTGACGAGGAGGGAGCCGCCCCGCACCTGCGTCAGGTCCGGCCGGACCCGGAGGAGGCTGCGCGGTGGTTCAGCGAACTCGTCCGACAGGTCGAGCTCTTCCTGGCCTGCAACCGAGTGCATTCGGACCTGTCCGAATAAAACATCCTGGCCTGGAATGGCAAGCTCACGATCATCGACTTCCCGCAGGCGGTGGACCCGCGATTCAATCGCAACGCGTACGACCTGCTCCAGCGCGACATGGAGAACCTGGCTCGTTACTTCTCGCGCTTCGGCGTTGTCAGCGATCCGCGGCGCATGGTCAGCGAGATGTGGGGCCGCTGGCTTCACGCGGGCCTGCTGCCGGCCGCGGTGGGGGAGGCGGGCTGGGTAGAATAGTCAGCGTCCTCTTTCGTCGGGCGACCGACGTGCCGAGGTAGCTCAGTTGGTAGAGCACGCGACTGAAAATCGCGGTGTCGCCAGTTCGATTCTGGCCCTCGGCACCAATCCCGCCAACTTCGGTCGTGAGGTGATCCGTGTCGGCGCGGACGGAAGCTGAAGTTGTCCGCGGTGCTATGCAATCTGTGCGAGAAGGGCAGTGTTATGAACTGCCACGAGCACGAGGACGATCACCGAGAGCTGCATCGATCTCCAGAGGAAAGCGTGGACCGCGTCGGTCGTCTCGCCAGGGTGTCGAACCGCGTAGGCATGAACCAGGGCGGCCGCGACGGTCATCGCCAGCACCAAAAGGAGCTTGGCGAACGCGACAAGCCCGAGGCCGCCGACCGCCAGCAGGTGCACCACGAGCCCATTGGCCTCGACGCCCCCCCGGCTCATGTCAGCCCCGGTTGTCAGGACGTCCGCAAGCTGGGCGAAGGCAAGAAGGAAGATCCATGCCGCCAGGACGCGTTTCGACGGCTGATAGCTGGCAAGCATCTGACAAAAGAAATGATATCACCACTACCAAGTTGTCGACCATCGGTTGCAAGCGCCCGCCAACTGAAAAACGACGGGATTCGAAGGCTGGCCTGGCCGGATCGAGAAACCGGCGGGTCGCGTCCGGCGGCTAGGGCTGCGGCGGCTTGCCTGGGAGGCGGCGCCACTGACGGGGGCCGACTCCTGCGCTGGGGTTGCCCGGAACGAAGGCGACCACGGCTGGGTCCACCATGCAGAGGTCCTTGCGCACGACGCTTCGATCACCGCTGCCCGGATGCTCGACGACGACGGTTCGCTCGAGTACGGCACGTACCCGGACGGGCTCACCGGCCACAACGGCGTCGAACCCACCGCCGACCTCGTGGTTCAGGGGGGGGACGATTCCCGCGAGCGGAACTAGTTCGACGGTGCTGCTCATGTAGACCTCTTTGATTGGAGGTCCCCCGATGCACGCGGGAGACATATGGTGGGAGCGATCGGAAGCTCGGAGTTTAACAGGTTGGTTGGGGGGTCCCAAGCGCCTCGGAGTGAGTGCGGTCCTCACCCTCCGACCCGTTGTGGCAGCCCTGACATCCAGTCGAGACGAACACGCAGAGCATTCTCGAAGTGTCTGCCGTACGAACGCGCCGCTTCCTCGACGCCGACCCGCCGACCTGTCAGCCGCTCGACAGACGTCGCCGTCTTGTCATCGAGCCCGCAAGGGACGATGCCGCCGAAGTAGTCGAGGTCGGTGGTGAGGTTCAGAGCGAACCCGTGGCTCACTACAGGGCCGCTCTTCTTGACGCCGATCGCCGCTACCTTCTCGGTGCCGTGCCAGACACCCGTCAGGCCCGGCACCGAGGCCGACTCGATGTCGAGCTCGCACAGGTAGGAGATCAGGGAGGTCTCGAGGCTGCGCAGGTAGACAAGCAGGTCGCCGCCGTGGCGTCCGAGGTCGAGGATGGGGTAGCCCGTGAGCTGCCCGGGGCCGTGGTAGGTGACGTCGCCGCCGCGGTCGGCCCAGACGATCTCGATTTCGCGACGCCGGCGCTCGGCCGCGTCCCAGAGGACGTTCTCCTCCATGCCCCGCGTACCCATGGTGAATACGTGCGGGTGCTCGAGTAGTAGCAGCGTGTCCGGCCCGCCCGCGCGCACCTCCTCGGCCAGGGACTTCTGCAGGTCCCAGGCTTCCCGGTAGGGGACGCTACCCAGCCAGAAGCTTCTGACTGCTGCCCGGAATCTGCTCATCGGCGTGGTATGACGATCGGACCATCGCTCCCGACTCGACGTGCCTGAATCCCATCGCCCTGGCTTCGCGCTTCAGATCGACGAACTCCTCGGGCCGGTAGTAGCGGGCCACCTCCGCGTGCCTGGCGGAGGGCCGCAGGTACTGGCCGACGGTGACGACGTCGATGGAATGCTCGCGCATGTCCCGGAAGACCTGCAGCAATTCATCCTTCTCCTCGCCGAGACCGACCATGACGCCGGATTTGGTCACCATCTCCGGCCGCAATTCCTTGACGAAGCGGAGGATCCCGAGGCTGTTCGCATAAACGGCCTTGGGCCGGATCGCCCCGTAGAGTCGAGGGACCGTCTCGGTGTTGTGGTTGAAAATGTCGGGCCCGGCTTCCACGACCGCGCGGACCGCCTCCCGGTTGCCCTGGAAGTCGGGCGTGAGTACTTCGACCGTCGTTCCGGGGCTGCGCCTCCGGATGGCTCTGATGGTTCGGGCGAAGATCTCGGCGCCACCGTCGCGGAGGTCGTCGCGGTCTACCGAGGTGACCACGGCGTGCCGGAGGCCGAGCTTCGCCACCGACTCGGCCACGCGCATCGGCTCGGTGACGTCGAATTCCGTGGGCCGGCCCGACGTGACAGCGCAGAACCGGCAGGCCCGGGTGCAGACCGCACCGAGGATCATGAATGTGGCCGTGCGCCGATTCCAGCAGTCGTAGATATTGGGGCACTGCGCTTCCTGGCACACGGTGTGCAGGCCCTGGTCCTGGACCAGTTGGCGGAGCTCCCTGTAGTTCTCGCCTTCGGAGATCCGGACCTTGATCCATTCGGGCAGACGCTTGCCCGGCATTATCGGTGGTGGCATCGCGGTCATAGCCTGATGTCCGCGGGGGTCCATTTCTCGAGCCGGTTCTTGATCCAGTTGACGAACTGGCCGGCCACCTGGCCGTCGAGGATCCGGTGGTCGAAGCTCATGCACATGTTCATCATGCTCCGCACCGCGATCCCGTCTCCGATTACAACCGGCCGTCTCGTGATCGATTCTGTCGTGAGAATGGCTGCCTGTGGCTGGTTGATGATGGGCATGGAGGCGACGGAGCCGGTGGCGCCGGTGTTGTTCAGGGTGAAGGTGCCGCCGTGCACGTCCTCGGTCTTGAGCTTCTTGTCTCGCGTCCGGGTGACAACGTCGTTGATGGCGCGCGTGAGGTCCGTGAATCCGAGGCGATCGGCGTCGTGCACAACCGGGACCATGAGGCCGTCCGGCGGCACGGCCACCGCGAAGCCCATGTTCACGTACTTCTTGAGGATGATCCCGTCATCCGTCCAGGTCGAGTTGAGGAATGGGAATTCGTGCAGCGCCTCGCAGACGACCTGGGTCACAAAAGGCAGGTAGGTAAGGGTGACGCCGTTGCGCTGCCGGAAGGTCTCTTTTTCCGACTCGCGGAACTTGACGAGGCTCGTCATGTCGACTTCGACCATGGTCCAGACGTGGGGCGAGGTGGCGAGGCTGCGAACCATGTGCTCGGCGATCGAGCGCCGCACGGCGCTGATGCGGACGAGCTCCTCGCGGTCGCCGGCGACCGGTGCCGGGCGCGGCGCCGGGGCCTGCGCGGCCGGAGCCGGCTCTGCGGGTTCGACGGGCGCGGATGCCGGCGTGGTGGGGACCGGGACGGCGCCGGACTTCACCTTCTCGAGGTGGGCGAGCACGTCGTCGCGAGTTACGCGACCGCCCTCGCCCGACCCCGCGATCGTCGAGGGATCGGTTCCGTTCTCTTCCGCGAGTCGGCGCACGGCGGGGCTGAACCTACCTGCGGCGGTCGGCGCCACAGCCGCCACGGCGGCTGCTGGAAGAGCGGGGATGGGGGCTGCCGGAGGAGCGGGGGAGTCAGCGGCGGGGGCGGCCTCGACGGATGCCGCGGGAGCAGTCCCGGGGCCTTCGACCTGGATCACCGCGATCTCGGTGCCGATGGCGATCGTCGTGCCCTCCTCGACGGCGATCCGGATCAGCGTGCCTTCGAAGGGGGATGGAATCTCGGCATTCACCTTGTCGGTGACGACCTCGACCAGAGGCTCATCCTTCTTGACAAAGTCGCCGACTTTTTTCAGCCAGCGGTCAACAGTGCCCTCGGTAACGGACTCGCCGAGTTGGGGCATCTTGATCGGACTTTCGCCCATCGGGGAGTCCTCCTGCGGAATTGGTTCGGGATGTTGCCGGGACTCCCGAATTATAGGAAGGGGCCGAACCGAGGCCTGCTACTCATCGGCTGCGGAACTCGGCTCCCTAAAATAACCGGGCACGGTTCTCGTGAGGCGGCGACGTAGCCAAGTGGCAAGGCAGAGGTCTGCAAAACCTCCATCCCGAGTTCGATTCTCGGCGTCGCCTCCACCGTCTCCGAATGCGGGTTGGCCAGTCCCGGGCTCTCCGCAGGCCAACTGGGCAGCCTGCTGTCGCATTGCTGCCTAACGCCTCGACTCCGCTCACGATGGCGCAGGTAGTACGCTAGGGTCCCTACGCTCACGTGGTGCTGAAGCGTCTTCGAGGAGTGCTTCGCCTGCGACGGCCACGGCTCTCGGCCGATGGTGACCGCGGGCCGGTTCGGAGAGTGACGCCGGGAGCGTAACCCGTGGCGAATTGGCTGCGTTTGCAATAGGGCAATGAGGAGGTGGCCTGCGTTCGCGGGCATCCTGGCGATGGCATGCTCCGCGCAGACCTCCAGCCAGATCCCTGCCGTACCCGCGCCGCCCGTCGGTGTTCGTCCGACGGCTCCCGCCGCTTCGTCTCCGAATGCGCAACCTACCGCGCCAACGCGTTCGGCTCTTGCATGCCGTGTCCCGGTGATGAGCGCCGTTCGCTCTGGGGATCCGCCGGGCGGGTGGATCACCTTACCGGGCGGAACGTTCCAGTCGGATCGAACCAGCAACATCGACCGCACCCTCAGCAGCGAGAGGATCAGCTACGACCGGGCCTTCAACCGGTGGATTCCAGCCGACTGGAACCACATTTCCCCCGACGGACGTCGCTACGTCGTGCTACGCGAGCTCAACGGTTTCAATATCGTCGAGGTCGCTAACGGTGCCACTCGAGGGGTGAGCGTGCCCTGGGCCCATGGGCAGTGGATCGTGATCGACTACACGACCAGCGGCATTTACCTGACGCTGATGGCAGCCCTCGACTACGCCGATCCCGGGCTTTGGGTGATGAATCCCGATTCGGGTCAGGTCCGCAAGCTGGATGCAACACAGTCCTGGTCTCATGTCGATTCACGAGCAGCGTGGGGAGTCGCTGAGGGTGATGGAACGCTGCTCCTTCGAAGGCTCGATCTCGAAACCGGGACACTCACAACGCAGCTCACCGTTTCCCATCATCGGACACCGCAAGCCGGTGATCGGTCACTTGAATTGATCGCTCTCGACGCCGATGGGAGACCTCTCGTCCTGGAGAGGGACTGGGAACATCTCTATCCCTGGCACATGGCGACTCTCGAAGCGCCGAGTACCTTGCGCGAGATCACGCTTCCGAACGAGTGGTCTGCTGGATGGCCCATGTTTGACAATGGCGATCCTTACCAACTCGGTCGTCAGCTACGCGGCCTTCTGTTGAGCAGAGGTATCTGGATAGTCGGCCGCAACTCCTTCCCGGGACTGGCCCTTCTCGGCCCTGAGGGTGCCATCACGCAGTGGCCGCAGGGCCCTGAAATCTTCGCCATCGCCGGCGGCTGCTACTAGCTCCCGGCTTCAGCCGTTTCCGGGGCCGTGGTCCGGAATGAGTATCACGAACATGCTGAACTTGGCATTGCAGAAGGGTGGCCCCGATTGCGGTCGGGCGGCTCTACAGCCGGCGAGGGTCGCCCAGATCCACGACATAGGGCGTCTGTCCTGCGAGGAGTAATTCGATGCCCCGCCTGGCCATGTGAGCCATCGAGGTAGTCAGGCCCCGAAGGCGCCGGCTGAGCCAGGGCGAGCCGAGTCTCTCGTTTCCCATTGGCAGCCCATTGCACCCGAAGCGGCCGGGCGTGGACATGGGCATGTCCCGCCGGTCCTGGGCGAATGTCCCGGCCCAGGCCGAAGCAAGCGATTGATCCGCATCGTCGTCGCAAGTGTTGCCGCGGACTTTGGGCACGCGCCGAGGCGGAGGACTTGGGTGAAGGCGGTAATTGGACCCACGCCACCGACCGATTCCACCCACGTGGTCGTTGATCCGATCGTGGAGAATTCGAGCGAACATCCGTCAGGCGTCCAGGGTCCGATTAGTCCCAGATGGCTTCGCAGGCGAATTCAAGGGCTGACAGCGTCGATCTCTCGCGGTGCGTCACAGGGCATCGGATGGCTCCTCGCCGGTCAGGCGCCCCATGGCTCGGACTGGGCCGACCCTCACCGCCTCTAGATCTGCCCGAGCGTTTTGCGAAGTGAGGCGGCCCGCCCGAAAGAGCCCTTGGGAGGGAGAAGGTTGGTGGGCCGCCCACACCACCCTAAAGTACGTGCGCTGTGCTGGACCTACCTCCAATCCGACTTCCCGCAGGCATTTTCGGACAGGCCGAAAAAAATTTGGATACTCGGAGTCGGGCGCGCGTCTCTCCTGACAAATGAACTTTGGGCATGAGGCCGCGATGGCTAGCACCAATTCGACGATGGAACCCCTGCTGATCCCCCACTCGATGGTCGTGCACACTCGAGCGGAATTGGAGCGTTTGCTAGAGGGGGCAACCTCCGCGGAGCCGGAAAGAAATAGAGCTCATCCTGGGCTCCAAGTCGCTCGGCGAGTGAAGTGCGACGGCTCCCTGCTTCCACCTCGCCGTGGTCCTGGCAGTCGATCGCAGCAACAGGAGGTTCGATGAGCCACGGCTGGCTGCGACGGCGCCTTCATCGGGTGAAATCCACTCTGTCTCGCGGCGCGTCGCAGGGCATCGAATGGCTCCTGGCAGGCCAGGCTCCGTATTCCTGTGACGTGGGGGACTCCCACCGCCTCTAGCCTCGCCACGTCGGCAATGGCCGGAATGAGGCGGCCCGCCCGAAAGAGCCCTTGGGAGGGAGAAGGTTGGTGGGCCGCCCCACCCGGTAAACGCAAAGGAGGCCCCGCACTTGCGGCTTCGCTGCGATGCAACGGAGAAAATATGGGGGCGCCCCGACTTCCCCGGTCCGAACAAGCGTCCATATTCGAGCCTTGGACCGCGTTCTTCCGGGCCTCCCTCGCCGTTTAGATTCGGCTCGTACCCTCCAAACTTCACGAGATCAGAAGCGCCCACGTCGATACCGGCGCAAACTGGTTTGGATGCAGGACAGCCAAGTCAAAGCCACCGAGTTGCAAAGCGCGCGGGTGGCCGTGCTCGGTGGCACCGGCTTCGTCGGCAGCCGTCTGTGGCCGAGGCTGGTGGCTGCCGGGGCAGAGGTGAGGCTAGGGTCGCGCCATGCGGGGGGCACCCATGTCACCGGTACCGAGATCGCGGGTGCGACCCATCTGCGCTGCGATCTCGAGACGGGCGACGGCCTGGATGCCGCCCTCGACGGCGTTGACATCGCCTACTACCTGGTCCATGGGATGGCCGGCGGCGCTGACTTCGCCGACCGGGAGCGGGCGGCGGCCGAGAACTTCATGGCGGCGGCCGGCCGCCGACGCGTTGACAGAGTTGTCTACCTGGGAGGCCTATATCCGGCGGGTGAGCTGTCCGAGCACCTTCAGAGTCGCCGCCAGGTCGGCCGCCTTCTGATCGAGGGATGCGGAGCGCTGGCCGTGCGGGCCGGGGTCGTCGTGGGGGCCGGGGGAACGTCCTTTGAAATCCTGCGAGGGCTATGCCAGCGGCTTCCCCTGATGCTGGCGCCTCGGTGGCTGGCAAGCCTCTGCCAGCCGATCGGGATTGACGACACCGTCGAAGCGCTTGCGCGCGCCGGTTCGGTGCCGGCGGGTCGCGAGGTGGACATCGTCGGGCCCGACATCCTCAGCTATCGCGAGATGCTCGAGATCACGGGCAGCGAGTTGAAGGGCAGGCGGCCGCTGATGTTCCCGGTGCCGCTCCTGTCGCCGGAGCTTTCGGCGCACTGGCTGAGGCTCGTCACCCGGGTGGACATGAACGTCGCCCGTTCGCTCGTCGCCAGCCTCCGACACGATTTGATCGCCGATCGCCCGCTCTTGGCAGCCGAGTTGGGCATCCGCCCGGCTGGGTTCCGGGAGACGGTCAGGGCCGCCCTGGCGGCCTCTCGCTAGCCTCTTTCGCTCCCGGCTCGCCGGCGGAGCGACGGGCGCTGCGGAAGCGTGCGGAGGCCGCAGCGTGATCGACGAGCGGCGGTGGGTAGTGCTCGCTTCCGCGGTCGGGCAGGTGACGGCGGACGTACTCGCCACGGGGGTCGAAGCGGAGCGCCTGCCGGGCAGGGTTGAGAATCCGGTTGGGCCGGCTGTCGTTTCCGGTGCCGGCCACCCACTGCCAGTTACCGGAGTTGCTTGCGAGGTCGCCGTCGACAAGCCACTCCTGGAAATGAGCGGCGCCAAGCCGCCAGTCGATGTAAAGATCCTTGACCAGGTAGGACGCGGCCACCAATCGGGCCCGGTTGGCGATCCAACCCTCGCTTTTGAGCTGGTGCATGGCGGCGTCGACGATGGGAACTCCGGTCCGGCCCTCCTGCCAGCGGTCGAAGGCGGCGGGATCGTTCCGCCAGCGGTCGCCGCGCGGGCGGTAGTCGGCTGTGGGTAGGTCGGGTCGGGCGGCCAGCACCTGGTGGTGGAAGTCGCGCCAGCACAGCTGGCGAACGAAAGCCTCGGCTCCGGGGCCACCGGCGGCGAGAGAGCGGCGTGCCACCTCCAGTGGTGATACGCAACCGAGATGGAGGTAGGGGCTCAGACGCGACGTGGCATCGGCTGCGAGGTCGTCGGCGAGTGCGGCGTAGTGCGTCACCCCATCGGCCAGCCAGCCGTCGAGCCGGCTCCGGCCGGCCGTCTCTCCGCCTCGGGGCAGGTTTGGCGAGACAATCGGCGGCCGCACCGGACGGGGGTCGGAGCGAATGCCCCTGGTGAGCCGAAGCCGGGCCGGCAGAGGTAAGGCCGGGCGCCAGGGGGCCGCCAGCCAGCGCCGATGGTAGGGCGTGAACACGGCGAAATGGTCCTTGAAATGGTCCGGGCCTCCGGGCCGCACCCCGCCCGCCTCGACTACAGCGGCACCCGGGTGGATACGGACCTCGATGCCGACCCCGGCGGCCTCCCGGAGGAGCCGGTCCTCCCGCCTGCGGGCGTAGCCGCTGACGTCCCCAGTGATGTCGATGACAGTCGCGCCTGCCTCGGCGGCGACCCGAAGCGCCGTCTCGACTGGGTCCCCGTACCGTGTCACCAGCCCGCCACCCAGCCCGCGGTCGAGGTCCTCGAGCGATTCGAGCAGGAAGGTGAGGCGGTTCGCTGAGGCATGCCCGCCGGCCAGCAGCCGGGGGTCGAAAACGAATAGAGGCAACACCTCGTCCAGATCTCGTGCCGCCGCGGCGAGGGCAGGGTTGTCGATACGGCGGAGGTCCCGAGTCAGGAGGACGATACCGGTGGTCACCGCTTCAGAAGCCCAGCGTGACCCAATAGGCCGTGACATAGGCTCCGGTCAGCACAAGGAGCACTCCGGTTATCGCCTCCAAAAGTCCCGCCCCCACCTGACGGATGCGGCTCAGCAGCGCGGTCTTGAACAGGGCGGCGGCGAAGGTGAGGGCGGTGACCACGACCGCCATCCCGGCTCCGTAAAGCAGGAACTGACCAACCGTCGCGAGCGGGCCAGACGTGGCGGCGGCAACGCCCACCACCGAAAGGAAGATCGGCAGGGTGCAGCCAAGAGAGGCGGCGGCGTAAGCAAGCCCGTAGGCGGCGTAGGCACGAAGACCCCCGGCAGCTGCGGCAGGCGCCATCCGGGCAGCCAGCCGGTCACCCAGGGCTGCGTAGATCTTTCCCCCGGCCAGGAGATAGGCGCCGGCCGCGGCCAGGAGGACGCCGACCAGGAGGCCCAGGAAGGGAAGGCCGTGGCCCAGGAAAGTCCCACCGGCGCCGATCACGAGCCCGGCGACCCCAAAGCTCAGAACGAAGGCTGCACTCATCGTCGCAGCCATCGAGGCCGCCCGCAGGAAGCGGCGCCCGCGGCCCCGCGTGCCGTCGGCTGACCCCAGGTAGAGCGCGAGATAGGCCGGCAGGAGCGCGAAGCCACACGGATTCACCGCGGCCAGCATCCCGGCCGCGAAGGCGTAGCCGAAGGGAAGCGCGGCTCCCAGCCCTCCGAGGCCGGCCGCCGGCCCACCGACCAGTTGCTCGAAAGAGAGCACTGCAGTCGCACCGCCGGCAGCCCGGACCGCGATCAGGGCGGCCAGCACGGTCACCACCGCGAACAGCCAGGCGGCCAGGCCACGCCGGCCTGTGATTTGGATCACGCGCTGGCGGCCAACCCCGAGACCAGGCTGCGGAGCGTTCCCTCGTCCACCGCCGACTGGACCTTGCGCACGAGGGCGCCATGGCGGTCGAAGTAAAGGCTCGTCGGCGTTCCGAGAACGCCGTATTGGCGCAATGCCGAGGCATCCAGGGCGTACCCGGCCGGATAGGTCGTCCCGGTGGTCTTGAGGAGACGCATTCCGTCGTCATGGGTGCCGAGCCCCACAAAGGGACCGATGTCCACCGCGACGAAGGTCACCCTGCCGTCGAACTCACCCGCAACGCGGGCGAAGCCGGGCATCTCTGCCCGACAGGTGCTTCAAAGGCCTCCGTAGTAGAGCAGGACGACAGGCTTGCCGGCGGTGAACGCGGCAGCGAAGTGGCCGTCGTGGCCTCCGAGTGCCTGGTCGCCCTGGTAGGCCACCAGTTTGAAGTCGGGGACCTGCACCGGGGCGAGAGTCGCCGGAGGCGCAGTCGTCGCAACTGCCGGCGCCGACGGAGCAGGCGGCGGGACGGTCGCCTGACCGGCCGCCGGGCCGGAGTTGACGCAGGCCGCCACCAGGGCGAGCAGAAGGAGGGGTGCAAGGCGGCCCGAGCGCAGGAGACGCGGAAGCTCATTGAGGCGTGAGGACAATTCGCCTGAATCTAGTGCCAGGGGCGGTCTCGAGGTTGGCTCTGAGATCAGGTCGATGACACGCCGCTGCTGGAACCTCCATCGACCCCGCGATCGGAACTATCGTTCAGTCATGACAGCAAAGAAGACGCGCAGCCAGGTCGGACTCGAACATCTGCAGATCGCCCACAAGATCGCCGAGCTGAACAAGGCCTACGGAGCGATTCCGAAGGGTGCGCAGGGCTCCAACTCGGTCGGCAGGGAGATCGCCAAGCTCGTGCAGCGCCAGACCGATCTACAGGCCGAACTGGACTCCGGGCCCGGGGACGAGTCGGTCGCAGGTTAGTCCGGCATACCCTCGACGAGCACCGCGCTGCCGATCGAGTTCTGGAGTCGCAGGGGCAGTGCCGCCTGGTACTCCGCCGATGAATACCAGCGCCTTGCCGTCGCCATGTCAGGGAACTCGATGAGCGCGATGCGCTTCGGCTCGACATCCCCGTCCAGGACCTCGGTTTTGCCCCCCCGGGCGATGTAGCGCCCGCCGTGCATCGCTATCGATGCAGCCGCGCGCCCCTTGTAGTCCTCGTAACCGTCGGGATTGGTGACGTCGATGTTGGCGATGACGTAGGCGTTCATGTGCGACTCCTCCTTGTTCTGCGCCAGATCCATTCGGCAGTGTTGAGCAATTCGATAAAGATGCCGAAAGCGGCGATTCCCGCACCGACGATCGTGAGGATGCCGATTCCCCGGTAGGCACCGATAGACAATGCACCCAGACCGAGGAGGACCGGGATGGCCGCGACAAGGAACGGATGCGAGTGATAGACGTCCCGGAAGGGCAGGGGACGGGCTGCCGCATCCGGTGACTCGACCATTCGGCTGCGAAGGTCATTCAACCCGCCATTAGTCTACGGGTCGTGGACGAGATGTCGGTCCGTGACGCTTTCGCACGGCATGCGGGTGGCGTCGTGGTGGTCAGCTCATCACTCCGAGGCGGGTTTCGGGGACTGACGGCAACTTCGTTCATCGCCGTCTCTTTGGACCCGCCCCTGGTCGTGGTTGCTCTGGATCGATTTGCTGCGACCCGGGACGCGGTTGTCGATGGGCGGGTTTTCAACGTTTCGGTGTTGGAGGCGGCCCAGGAGTTCGTGGCGGATCGGTTCGCGGGGCGGGCTCCGCCGGCCGATCCGTCGTGGAGCGACGTTGGGCACTTCCTCGGCGCGAATGGTTTGCCGATCATTGCGGGGGCGGTGGCCTGGTTTGAATGTTCCGTCGTGTCGGTGGTTCAGGGTGGGGATCACGATCTGGTGATTGGGTCGGTGAAGGATTGCGGGGTTGGCACCGGGGAGCCCCTGGTGCTGTGGGATCGGATGTTCTGGCGACTCGGGGGTAGGGGGTGAGAGGTGCGATCACATGACCATCCCTCCGTCGCGCCTAGTAGGGCAGGTCCTCCTCTTCCATTCCGAAGTGGTGACCGACCTCGTGGAGGATTGTCCGCCGGACCTCCTCGACCAGTTCGTCCCAGGTGTCGCAGGACTCCTCGTGGGATTCCTTGTAGATGGTGATCCGTTCTGGCAGGCCCTCACCGAAATCCATCGCCGTGCCTCCTTCATAGAGGCCGAGAAGACTGTCCTGGGAGCGTTTCTCGATGACGAACTGGGTGTTCTCGAGGTAGGGCTGGAACGGCTCCGGGATGGAAGCGATAGCCTCTTCAACTGCGGCTTGGAAGTGGTCCATGGTCACTCGCATGTTGGGTCCGTATCTTGAGAGGTCGGTATGACTGAGGTGAAGAGGGTCGTCGTCGTGGGTGGCGGGACGATGGGTTCCCAGATCGCGCTCCAGGCGGCACTCAGCGGCAGGTACCAGGTGACGCTCGTCGACGCCGACGCCCGCCAGTTGCAGGCTGCGCGCGCGCAGAACGAGAGGCTGGTGGCGCGCGGCGTCGAGAAGGGACGTATCGAGGAGTCGGCCGGCAGGACGGCCCTGACGTCGATCGCTGATTCCGCCGACCTGGAGGCTGCGGGCGCGCAGGCAGACCTCGTCATCGAGGCCGTTTTTGAGGACCTCGCGGTGAAGGTCGACATCTTCAAACGGTTAGATGCGGTTGCGCCCGGGCACGCCATCCTCGCCAGCAACTCAAGTTCAATCGCAATATCGCGACTTGCCGCGGTGACAGGACGGCCCGACAGGTGCTGCAACATGCATTTCTTTCACCCGGTCACCGTCATGCAACTGTGCGAGGTCGTCAAGGGGCCAGAGACCTCCGACGCGACGATCGACATAGCCATGGAGTTCGTGCGGACCATCAACCGCGTTCCGGTCCTGATCCATAAGGAGGTGCACGGGTTCATCGTCAACCGCGTCCTCGTGGCGGCAACGGAAGAGGCCCTGCGCCTTCTCGAGGGGGGCTATGCGAGTGTCGAGGACATCGACATCGCCGTCAAGAAAGGGCTGAACTGGCCGATGGGACCGTTTGAGCTCCTCGACTTCAGCGGAGTCGACATCTTCTATGGGGTTCTCGAGGACAGGCATCGCCTGGAAGGGGGCGACGAGCCCAGCCGGACCCTCAAGGACAAGGTTCACAAGAACGAGCTCGGTCGCAAGACGGGCAAGGGCTTCTATGACTATTCGGGGAGGTTGTTCTGATGGAAGTCACCAATGCCGGCCGGACCGGCCTCAAGGTCAGTCGCCTCTGCCTGGGGACGATGGTCTTCGGGGCCCAGTGCGACGAAAAGGCGAGCGTCGCCGTTCTTGACGAGGCCGCTCATCTCGGGTTCACGTTCCTCGACGCGGCCGACGTGTACCCCGTGCCGCCAGATCCGCAGACCGCAGGCCGGACCGAGGAGATTCTCGGCCGCTGGCTGAAGGGAAAGCGGGGCCGCTTCGTCGTGGCAAGCAAGTTCAACGGGGCGATGGGGCCCGGGCCGAACGATCGCGGCGGCAGCCGCAAGCACATTCTCGAGGCCTGCGAAGCATCGTTGCGGCGACTTCAGACCGACACGATCGACGTCTACTACATGCATCATTTCGACGAGACCGTCCCCCTCGACGAGACCCTCGAGGCCCTCGACAGACTTGTCGAGTCCGGGAAGGTGCACTACGCCGGAGTCTCCAACTACCAGGCCTGGCAACTCGGACTCGCGCAGGCGCTGGTCGCGGAGCGCAGGCTCGCTCGGATCTCGGTGCTTCAGCCGCGCTACAACCTCCTCTACCGCCAGCCGGAGCGTGACCTGCTGCCCCTCGCCAAGGCGAGCGGCATGGCGGTCATGCCGTACAACCCGCTTGGCGCCGGGGTCCTGACAGGCAAGTATCGCCGCGGTCAGCCGCCGCCGCCGGAGTCTCGTTTCGGGTGGGGCGACTATGGACTGATGTACCAGGGCCGTTACTGGTCCGACGAGATGTTCGCCGTCGTCGAGGGCCTTGTCGCGGTCGCCCAGCAGGAGGGGATGACCCCCGCCCAGACCGCCCTTGCCTGGATGCTTGCCAATGACGCCGTCACGGCGCCGATCGTCGGCGCCTCCAGGCCCGAGCAATTGAGGGATTCGGTTCGCGCGCTCGAGCGTAAGCTGTCGCCGGATGCGCTGAAGCAGCTGGACGAGGCTTCGCGAAGCTTCCTCTGAAGCCTCGGGGCGCCGCGCGGGTGTGGCGAAATCGGCAGACGCACGGCTCTTAAAAAGCTGGGCCCAAAAGGCGTGTGGGTTCGAATCCCACCACCCGCACAACACCGCGGGTCCCCTGCGCGTAGTCAAAGTCTCCATCCTTGACAGGCTGGAAAGTGACACCCACACTATGACCTGGGGGTGTAGTGATTATGGATATCGAGTTTGTTTCGCGTGATTGGCGGCGGAATCCCATGCAGTTGCCGGCGCTGGCCGCCGACGTCGGCGTTACGCGCATCGGCGACCGCCGGCCGGGAGCACGCTACTGCGCTCGCTGTGCCGCCGAGCTCGACGAGGCACCCGTGCTGAAGGGCATGTGGGCCTACTGCTCGATCGAGTGCGCCCTCAAGATCGAAACCGAGCGCTGACTGCCCGCCTGGTGACTCCCGTGGAGGCGCGCGCTAGCCCGCGTTGAGTCCTCGCAGCGCTTCCGCGCCGATCTTCACACCGTGTGTGGCCCAGCCCTCGTTTTCGATCAGTCGCCAGCCCCACTGCGGGTTCTCGCGATTGCGCTCGACACCCTCCTGCAGCTTCCGGGCGACAAGCTGGACGCTTTCCAGGCCGGGCAGTTTGCGAATCTTGGCGTCGATGTCCGCTGCCGCCTCGCGACCGGCCTCGTCGTCGAAGAGGTAGAGACCGAGCGCGTCGACCTCCTCCTGGTTCTTCACGCCCTGGCCGACGATCACCCAAAAACGCTTCAGGATCTCCCGGGTGATGGCCTGCGCGCGCGGGTTGTCGAGGAGCCATTCCTTGGCGCTGTTGTAGTAGAAGGCGAAGTGCCGGCGCTCATCCTTGATGATCCGGCCGAGGAGGTCCTGCAGGACGGGGTTGTTCGTCTTGCGGATCATCTGACCGTAGGAGGTTAGGGTCGTCAGCTCGTTGATGGCGCCGATGGTCAGATATACGGCCGCGAAGTCCTCGAGGACCCAGCTCGCGAACATCGTCGACATGATCGAGACCGAGTTCGACAAGCCGAGCGGAGCCCGGATCTGGGCCACGCGCTCGTAGTTGTCAACCTCGATGCCATAGGAGTTAAGGAACTGGCTCAGGTTCTCGCCGTGCCACAGCTCCTCGTAGACCCAGCAGCTGAGGAAGGAGGTCAGGACGGGGTTCATGCAGGCGCGCGTCACCAGGAGGTGCGACAGGTAGAGGGCGGTGTGGTTCTCGATGTCCATCGCGTAGTGCAGCGCGAAGAGGTCCCCGTTGTGAAGCGGGTAGTCCTTGGCCCGGTCGAAGTCGACGCCGGTGACGTCGAGCTTCTTCGACTCTTCCTTGTACCTGTCGATGCTGAAGCTCATTGCGGAAAGTCCCCCCTGTGATTTCTGAAATCACAAGATACCTCGGCCGGGAACCCGCCCTCCATTCGGCAACTTGGGATCATCGTTAGAATCGAGCAGATGTCTGATCTCAAGGCGGTGCTCGATCCGGAGCAACTGCCCGAAGAGCCTGACGAGGATCCCGACTTCGATCCGGACGACGAACAGGTTACCGAGCTCACCCAGCCGTCCGGGACGATGGCCGGCGGCGGCACCGGCGATCGTGACTGGGAGTACAGGACGGAGGTTCTCAGCGTCGCCGAGGTTGCTGACGGAAAGACGCTCGTCGAGCGTTTGACCGCGGCCGCAACTGACAACTGGCACCTTCTGGAGATCGTTGACGCGGGCGAAAGCCGAGTCGTTCTCCTGCGCCGCCAGCGGAAATCCCAGAAGGAGCGTCGCAGCGTGGGCTTCGCCCCTCCAGGAAGGCAATAGGAGCCGCACAGATGGCCGTCGGCCAGGGCGGAAGTCAACCTCGCAAGAAAGTCCTCCTGATTGAGGACGACCCGGCTATTCGCTCAATAGTCAACGAGATCCTGCGCCGGGAGGGCTTCGACGTCATCGAATCCGCGAACGGCCAGCAGGGCATACGCGCAGCGGTCACACGCGAGCCTGACATCGTGCTCCTGGATTGGGTCCTGCCAGACATCTCCGGGCTTGATGTCTGCCGGGAAATCCGTCGCCAGGGCGTGCTCTGCCCGATCGTGATGCTCACCGGCCGCAGCTCGAAAGTCGACATGGTCGTCGGCCTCGAGGTCGGCGCCGACGACTACCTGACCAAGCCATTCGACGCTCGGGAGCTGACGGCGCGGCTGCGCGCACACCTCCGCCGCGCCGACTCGACCCCTTCCTCAAGCCGCCGCGAGGGCCTGCTCGTCGTCGGCGGTGTCCAGGTCGACACCGAAAGCCGGCGCGTGAAGATCGAGGAGGACGAGATCCCGCTCACGATGACGGAGTTCAATCTCCTTGCCCTCCTGGCAGCGAATGCCGGTCGAGTTCTGACGCGCGCCCAGCTCCTGGAAAAGGTCTGGGGCTACCTCGCCGACGTCGACTACCACTCGGTCGACCCGCACATGCAGAGACTGCGCCGCAAGCTGAACTCACGCCAGGATGCGCGGGTGTCGCTGGAGGCAGTCCCAGGGCTCGGGTACCGCCTCACGCCACTCGGCTAGGACCGGGGCTCCATGGGCGATTCCAGGCCCCTAGGAATCTTTGATTCCGGCGTGGGCGGGCTCACGGTCCTGCGCGAGATCCGTGACCGACTGCCGGGCGAAGCCACCATTTACCTGGGCGACCTCAAGCATTTTCCCTACGGGCCCCGCTACCAGAACGAGGTCAAGGAGTTCGCTTTCGACATCATCCGCTACCTCATCGAGCGCGACGTGAAAATGGTCGTGATCGCCTGCAACACGGCCACCGCCGCCGCTCTCAACCAGGCCCGCGAGCAGTTCGACCTCCCGATCATCGGGGTCATCGGGCCCGGCGCTGCCGCAGCGGTGGAATCGACGAAGAACGGCCTGGTCGGGGTCATTTCGACCGAGGGCACGCGCTCCAGCCAGGAGTATCTCCACGCCATCAAGGAGGTTAACCCCATGATCGGCGTGTTTCAGAAGGCCTGCCCTGACCTCGTGGACATCGTCGAGCAGGGCGACGCCGACACACCGCGAGCCGAGGCGGCTCTTCGCCGCGACCTCGCCGAGATCGCACAACTCGGTGCCGACACCCTCGTGCTCGGCTGCACGCACTACCCGCTCCTGAAGCCCGCCATCGGCCGTGTGTTTCCGGGAGCGTTCCGGCTCGTCGACTCCGCCGAGACCACGGCCGAGAAGGTCCGCCGCCAGCTCGAACACGCGAACCTCCTGGCTCCCGGGGGCCAGGAGGGCAGCCACGAGTTGATCGTCACCAGCGCGCCGCATCGATTCCAGGAAACCGCCTCCATCCTCTTCGGTGCCGAAATACCGGAACTCAGCGAGGTCGACATCTGGGCGCGGCAGTGACGACCAGCGCCGCTTCGCTGTTCGGACCCGTCGCCCAGGACATGGCACGAGTGGAGGAGCGTCTCCGGAAGGCCGTTGCCGCCGACGGTGAGCCCATGGCAGGCCCGATGGGAGACCTCTTCGGAGCCGGGGGAAAGCGCATCAGACCCGCCCTCGTCCTGCTTGCCGGATATCTCGGAAGGTACGATTTCGAGTTGCTCGCGCCCGCCGCGATGGCCGTTGAGCTCACGCATGCGGCGACGCTCGTCCACGACGATGTGATCGACGGATCGAAGCTTCGCCGCGGCCGGCCGACGGTCGCCGCCGTGCTCGGCGACGAATCAGCGATCGTCATCGGTGACCATCACTTCGCCAAGGCGTACGCCCAGGCCAGCCTCACCGGCCGCCACGAGGTCGTCCACGAGCTGGCCACCGCCGTCATGCGGATCTGCCGCGGCGAGCTCCGCCAGCAGAGTTTTCGGTACCGCTACCGGGTTGGAGTCGAGGAGTACCTGGCGCGCATCGAAGCCAAGACTGCAGCTCTCCTCGCTGCCAGTGCCTGGATCGGCGGCCACCTGGGTCAACTGGGCACGGCCGGCGAGGATGCGCTCCGCCGCTATGGCATCGCACTCGGGCTGGCCTTCCAGATAGTCGACGACGTCCTCGATTACCTGGGTGATGCGGCCGAGGTGGGGAAGCCGGTGGGAGTCGACCTCCTGGAAGGCCACGCGACGCTCCCGCTGATGTTCGCCCTCGAGGAGGACCAGGCTCTCGCGGCCCGCCTCGAGGAGGGCAGCGCCGTGGCCGCCGGGGATGTCGCGCAGCTCGTCGAACGCGTACGGGCCTCAGCCGGTCCGCGGCGGGCCCTGGCGGAAGCCGAGCGCCATGCCGAAGAAGCCAGGCGGCAGCTGGACGCTCTACCCGCGGGTGACGCCAGGGGCTGCCTCGCCGCCTTCGCCGACTACGTCGTGAGCCGCACCCGGTGACCCTGCCGAAGCCCGTTCGCGTATCGCTCGTCGGCATCGGTCCAGGCAGCCCCGGCCTGGTCACCCTCCGGGGCATGGAGGCCATCCGTGCCGCGGATGTTGTGCGCCATCCTCTCGGACTCGATCCGGCGATCATCGGGATGGCCCGCCCGGGCGCCCTCATCGAACCTTACAAAGGCGACACCGCGATCATGGAGATAGTCGAGGCGGGTTTCCGGATCGCCGTGCTCTACCTGGGAGACCCTTTTGCGTTCTCGCGCGGTCATGAGCTGGCGGAGCTGCTCTACGCTTCGGGGCACGACTACGAGGTCATTCCAGGGGTGCTCCTCGAGTCCGCCGGCCCGGCCCTAAGCGGCATCCCGGTGAACCTCATGAGCACCGCCAGCGAGCGGATGCTACGGGGCATCGACGGGCAGACGGCTGCGCTCCGCGTTGAGCCGGGACAGATGAAGGCCACGGTGAGCGGCCTCCTCGAGACCGGCCATTCGCCGGATGCGCCGGCGGCAGTCATCTTCAATCCGGGAGGTCCCGGGCAGCGCAAGGTCGTGGCACCCCTGCGTCACCTGGCCGGCCTCGCCGCGGCCGGCGTCGAGGGGGAGGTTCTCCTGGTCGTCGGGCCGGGCGTCGAGGCGTCGAACCGGCTGGACACCCACTCGCGGCGGCCTCTGCACGGCCGACGGGTCCTGGTGACCCGGGCTCGTCATCAGGCTGAGGAGTTCCATCGCCACCTGGCGGAGCTCGGCGCCTGGGTCATCGACGTGCCGACCATCGAGGTCCGACCCGTACTCCTCGACGACCGGATGCGGTCGGCGATGGCGTTGCTGCCTGACACCCAGCTCGTCATCTTCGCTTCCGCCAATGCCGTCGAGATCTTTTTCGAGATGCTCTTCGAGCTCTCACTCGACGCCCGGTCGCTGCGGGATTCGAAGATCTGCGCGATCGGACCGGAGACGGCGCGAACGCTCGAAAGCCACGGGCTCCGTCCCGAGCTCGTCGCCGGCGAGTACACCGCCGAGGGACTTGCCGAGGCGCTCCGCGGCTGGGACCTCAGGGACGCCCGTATCCTCGTTCCTCGTGCCCAGCTCAATCGAGACGCCCTACCCCAGATTCTTGCCAAGCGCGGGGCGCGGGTGGAGATCTTGCCGGTCTACGGGCTAGCCTCGCCTACTGGCCTGCACCGGTCTCTGCGGAGGGCCTTCGAGGGCGGGCAGGTCGACGCCGTCACTTTCACCAGCTCGAGCACAGTGGTGAATTTCGCGGGGGCATTCGGTGAGGGCGAGCTGGGACCGCTGCTGAAGAAGACCCGGATTGCCTGCATGGGCCCGGTGACGGCAGACACGGCCCGTCACCTGGGTATGCGCGTCGATATAATCGCGGAGGAATACACGACCCGCGGCCTCGCCCAGGCGATCGCGACCTACTTCAACTAATGAGCACCGATCCCACCCTTCGATCCAGCCTGTCCAGGCGACGCCTTCGCACGGCCTCGGCGACTCCCACGACACCTTTGGTTGAGCCGGGCGGACCTATTCGCGTGCGCTGGCAGTCGGTCCTTACGCTCACCGTGATCGTCGGCCTCCTCGTCGCGACCGGCCTTGGGCTCAGCGCAGCGCTAAAGACCCAGCCCGTGGCGGCCCTCGCCAACTGCCGGACGAGCAACCAGATCGCGCCCCGGCTCTACGCGGCCGCACCCGCCCAGTGCATCAGGACCGACAAGATCTACCAGGCCACGATCAAGACCACAAAAGGCGACCTGATCGCGATCATGCCGGCCAGGGATGCCCCGGTCACAGTCAACAACTTCATCGTCCTGGCGGTGAACGGCTACTACACCGGCCTCAACTTCTGGCGCAACGACGGGATGGCGACGCAGACCGGCGATCCGCTCGGCACGGGGAGGGGGGGACCCGGCTACACGCTCCCCGAGGAGAGGAACAGCGGGGACTGGACCACGGCCGGAGCTCTCGGGATGGCGCGGACCCCCGGCGGCCCCGTCAACGGCAGTCAGTTCTTCATCCTCAAGGCTGCCTGGCCGAACGGCGGGCCGGGCACCACGGTGTTCAATCATTTCGGGACTGTCCTCCAGGGTCAGGAAATCGTCAAAACTCTGACGGCTGACGATCGCATCCTTGGGATCACGGTCACAGTGCAGTAAGATTCGCGCATGCCATTCCTATCTGGAGGCCACTGGTGGCTGATCCTGGTTCTCGTCATCGTCCTCGTGATCTTCGGGCCCGGCAAGCTTCCCCAGATCGGGGGTGCGGTCGGCACGGCCATAAAGGAGTTCCGCAAGGCGACGACTGAGCTCAAGGACGAGGTGGCCAAGGCCACCGCGCACGAGAACGAGCCTCCGGCCCCGGTGACCGCGAGCGTCGTCACGACGCCGACGGCAACTACGCCCGAACCAGTCATAGAGCACAAGCCCGAGTCAACCAAGGCCTGAGCGGGGCGATGGCCCTGCTCGACCGCGTCCTCCAGCGCGGGCCCGGAAAGTCTTCGGCGGCGGATTCGGAAGAATCCCGGATGAGCATCCTCGAGCATCTCGAGGCACTGCGCCGTGTCCTCATCGTCTGCTTCATCGGGTGGGGCATCACGACCGGCGCTGCGTTCTTCGTCTGGAAGAACGTCATCAAGTTCCTGATCGACCGCGGGAACCAGGGTCATCTCGTCTACACGGGGCCCGCGGGCGCGCTGACCCTCGGCCTCAAGATCTCGGTCTACCTCGGCCTCATCGTCGCGGCACCGATCTGGATCCAGCAACTGTGGTGGTTCGTTAGCCCGGGTCTTCACAAGCACGAGCGCCGTCTGATCCTTCCCTTGATCGCGGCGACGATCTTCTTCTTTGGACTGGGGGTCAGCTTCGCCCTCTTTTCGTTGCCGCTCTTCATGAAGATCCTCAACGGCTTTGCGCCCCCGGACCTCCAATACCTTGGCTTCGCCGAGGAATACCTGAGTTTCGTGCTTCTGCTCGTCATCGGTTTCGGTGTCGTCTTCGAGCTTCCGGTCGTCCTCTTCGTTCTCGGCCTGCTCCGGATCGTCACGTCCAAATGGCTCTACGCGAATCGCTTCTACTGGATAATCGGCCTCGGTGTCCTTGCCAACCTCCTGACGCCGGGTGTTGACCCAATCACGCCGCTCTTCATGTGGATACCTCTCTACCTGTTCTGGGAGGGCACCGCGCTGCTCCTCAAGCTGATGGGTCGATAGTGGGTCGCCACGACGGGCGCACGCCGGATCAGATGCGGCCGGTTCGCTTCCTGATGGGGGTCAACGTCCATGCCGAAGGTTCCTGCATTGTCGAGTTCGGGCGCACGCGGGTGCACGTCACGGCCACGGTTGACGACCGACTCCCGGCGCACCGGCGCGGAACCGGGCAGGGCTGGATCACCGCCGAATACTCGATGCTTCCGCGGGCGACGCACGACCGTGGCATGCGGGAGGCGATTCAGGGCCGGATCGGCGGTCGCACTCACGAGATCCAGCGGCTGATCGGCCGCTCGCTGCGTGCTGCCGTCGACATGCGCCAATTCGGTGAGCGCACGATCACCGTCGATTGCGATGTCCTCCAGGCCGATGGTGGCACCCGCACAGCGTCGGTCACCGGCGGCTTCGTCGCCATGGCCGAGGCGCTCGCCCGGATGGGCAGGGCGGGCATGCTGAAGGGCGAGCCCATCAGGCAGCACCTGGCGGCCGTCAGCTGCGGGATCGTCGATGGGACGCCGGTCCTCGACCTCGACTACACCGAGGATTTCCACGCCGGCACCGACCTCAACTGCGTGATGACCGAGGACGGCCGCCTGGTCGAGCTCCAGGCCACGGCCGAGCACGGCGCCTACTCGCGTGATGAGCTCGATGCGATGCTCGGACTCGCGAGCAAGGGAATCGAAGAGTTGATCGCCGCCCAGCGCGCCGCCCTCGCCTCGATTGGCTGAGAAGGTTTCCGAGGAGGTCGCCCGCGTTTCCCGGAGTCTTGTGATCGCGACCTCCAATAAGGGAAAACTCGCGGAGTACACAGACCTTCTTTCAGGCGCCGGCTACGAGCTTGTCCCGTATTCAACTAATGTCGAGGAGACCGGCCGCACGTACGCGGCCAACGCGATCCTCAAGGCCGAGGCAGCGCTGGCAGCCACCGGGTTGCCGTCGATTGGCGACGACACCGGACTCGAGGTCGACGTCCTGGGGGGGTTGCCGGGATTGCAATCTGCCCGGGTCGCGCCCACCCAGGCCGAGCGCACGGCCGCGCTCCTCACCTGGCTCAAGCCATTTCCGCGTCCATGGGGTGCTCGCTTCGTCTGCAGCATCGCACTCGCGATGCCCGGCTTCGAGACGCGCACGGTCGAGGGATCGTGCGCCGGCGAGGTGGTGCCGGAGTGGCTGGGGGGCGTTGGCTTTGGCTACGACCCGATCTTCCTGGTTCCGGTCAGCGGTCTCACGTTTGGGCAGATGGCACCGGCCCTCAAGCATCAATACAGCCACCGCGGAGCCGCGGTCAAAGCGCTCCTGGCCACGGGCTGGCTAAGCTAGTTGCCTGTACGGGTACAGGCAACTAGCTTGTCCTCTCTCCGATTCGGGCGGTAGCTTAGCCCGGCAAAGCGCCTGGTTTGGGACCAGGAGATCGCGAGTTCGAATCTCGCCCGCCCGACCATCGACAACAGCCGAGCCTGACCAACCGTTTGACTATCCTGACGCCGATGGAAGAAAGCGATCGCGACGCGAACTTTCGCGAAGCCGTGGCCCTTTCGCGACTGGTCGATCCGAAGCCGACGTTCGAGAACCTTGCGCGGAGCACCGATCTCCGCTTCGAGGACGTCGTGCATCACGCGCTGGTTCGCTACGCGGCCTCGGGCGCCGAGGCATTGCTGGCGTGGGAACCGCAGGCGCTCAGCGAGCTCATCGCCGCTCGAAAGGCGGAGGATTGGGACAAGGTGGGAGCGCTCATCGACTGGCTCGAGGCCGGCCTCCGCTCAGAGAACTGGCGTTGAGCTCTTCGCCGGCGACCGGATATCAAGTTGCAGAAAAGAGCCTTCTCCAAAACGGACTCCCGGGATCCAACCGACGGGAGCCGTAAAGAGAGGCCCGGCGAAGACGAAGGAGTGGTATTCGCCGTTTTCGCCGCATGGGTCACAGGTGGTGGCGCCGATGTCCGCGCGAAATTCGTCATCGATGATCCGGCCCAACCAGGATGGGGCCAGCCTGGTCCGATCCACGCAGGTCACGACCGCAAGGCCGCCCTTGGAGACGAATTCCTCGAGCAAGGCGTTCGGTGCCTCGCCCCAGATCGGTTCCACGTGTTTGAGCCCCGCCGCCCTGACCCGCTCCTCGTACCAGGCGCGAACATCCGCCAGGTGGATGTTGCCGAAGATGATGCCCGCGAAGCCTTCGGCTCTGATGCGCCTCAATACATCCTGCAGCCTTTGATCCATCTCCGCCCACGTTGTCGGGACTTTAAGGAGGTCGAGGCCGGCAGCAGACGCCTGGACCTCCAACATCGCGAGACGGGTGCCGTGAAAGCGAACGCGGCCAGTGGTGGGGTCATGGAAGTTGACCAGCCTTTGAATGTCCAGTCCGGCCTGCCGGGCTCGGTCAAGGGCCAGCGCGCAATCCTTTCCCCCTGACCACATGACCGCGTAGGGCCCACTCACCGGCCGCCCCGCCGTGCCACCAGCCGGACCACCAGGAGGCCGAGAAGCGCGCCGGCGCCGGTGGCCGCGGCCAGCCACCCGAGCTCAGGTCCGGCCGGCGCCGAGGGGTGAGGAGGATCCCTGTGGGAGGGTACGGCGGCCGGCCCTGGCCCTGGCGAGTCGCTCGGAAGGGTCTGCGGCTGCGTGGTTTCGGAGGGAGACGCGGATGGAATCTCGCCGGGAGAAGGGGGGGCGGGAGTCGGCGCGGCCGGCACGGACGATGTGACGGTCGGCCCGGTTGGGACGGAGTTCGGGATGGTGGAGGAAGGCACCGGAGAGGGCGCCGGCGGTGCGCAGACACCTGCTGCTGAGGGCGGCGGGCCCCCCGCGCCGTTGGCGGGGATGTAATGCCAGCCGAGCGCGTCGCCATCGGAGAACTGCTGGCTGCTGATGCCGTAGCGGGCGACCGCCCACGGCCCTCCTGCGTGAGAGACGAACATTCCCCAGTACGGGCTGCTCGAAGTCCAGCAGCTGGGAGGATATGACGTCGGCTCGCGGTCGATCTGACAGACCGCCTTGCCGAGGCCACCGGATTCGATGCTCGCGTACTGGATCCCACTCATCTGCATGGCCTGGTCGCCGTTCAGCTGAATCGAGTCAAACGAGATGCAGGTCGAGAGAGTGGTCCCATTTCCGTGTTCCACGACCACCGCCAGGTGGTGGGCGCCCGCCGCCAGGGAGCAGGACGGCCGGCCGGTGGGCTGCGGAATTGCCACCGCGAGCGCGACAGCCAGGGGCATCGCTGCGGCGATCACCATCACGCTGGGCCGTACGAAGGCGGCGGCGGCCTTGAGCGATCGCACTTTCGGAGGTTACGCGAGACGTGCCCGCGGCCGAGCCAGGGGCAGGGCCGGGCGAGTCCCTCTTAATCGGAGACGAGGTCGGGGCGGAGCTCGCGAAGTGGTCGGGTAACGAAGTTGCGTTGCCAGAGCCGAGGATGGGGAACCTGCAGGTCTGGCTCATCGATGACCTCCTCGCCGAAGAGAACAATGTCGATGTCGATCTCGCGTGGGCCCCACCTGAAGGTGGGGGTGCGTCCGACCTCCGTTTCGACTAGCTTGGCGGCCTTCAAGAGGCTGCGAGCGCTGCCCGACCAGTCGACCTCGAGCACCTGGTTCAGAAAGCGCGGCTGATCTTCGACACCGAAGGGCTCGGTCTCGATCACCGTGCTCGCTCGCGTCACCTTGACTCCCCGTGCAGCAAGGCTCGCCCGGGCGGCGGCGAGATTTGCCGCCCGCTCGCCGACGTTCGAGCCGAGAGCCAGATAGGCGCGGGTCACCCCGCGACTCTGGGCTCGACCTTCAAACCCTCCGCGACCCGCGCGACGGCGACCATCTCGGCGACGTCGTGGACCCGGACGATCTGCACTCCGCGAAGGATGCAGGCCGTCACCACGGCTGCCGTTCCCCATGCTCGCATCTCCATCTCCTGGCCATAAAGGCGGCCCAGGAAACCCTTCCGAGATGCACCGACGAGAATCGGGTAACCCAACTCATGTAGCTCCGTGAGGCGGCGCAGCACCTCGACGTTCTGATCAGCGGTTTTACCGAATCCGATCCCCGGATCGACGATGATCTTGGCCGCTGAGATACCGGCGGAACGCGCCGCCGTGATGGAGTGCCCGAGGGATCGCTTGATTGCGGACATGATGTCCTCCGCATAAAGATGGCCCTCCTGGTTGTGCATCAGGACGAGCGCCACTCCGCTCTCGGCCGCGAGTCCGCCGATGCCCGGCGAGCGGACGAGACCCCATTGATCGTTGATCATCCGCGCTCCCGCGCGCACTGCCGCCGCGGCCACCTCGAGCTTGCTGGTGTCGATGGACACGGCGATGCCGGCTGCGGCCAGGGCACGGACGACCGGGATGGCGCGGCCGATCTCGACCTTGATGTCGACCGGGACGTGGCCGGGGCGGGTCGATTCGCCGCCGACGTCAACGAAATCGGCGCCCGCCCTCGCCAGCTTGAGTCCACGCTCAATCGCGGCCTGCCCCTCGAGACCGTCTCCGCTGAATGAATCGGGCGTCGCGTTAACGATGCCCATCACCTTGACGCGTGTGGAGCCGGTATACGTCTCCGTGGGATCACCAGTCATCGCTCCTGCCTATGTCCGGGGCCGGGTCATCTCGACGGCGATGCTCCCGAACTCTCCTCCCAGGGAAGGCCTCTTGTGGACCCGGACCGTGACACGCCGGATTAGTCCCAATTCCAGCAGGAGCACTGCGATCCGCTCCGCCACGGCCTCGATCAGCCGGAAGGGCGGACCCTCGACGACGCCCTTGACGATCTGGTAGGCACGCCTGTAGTCGAGCGTATCCGCCAGATCGTCGCTCTTGCCGGCCAGGGCAAGGTCGAGTTCGAGGACGAGATCGACCGCGAACAACGCTCCCAACTCACGTTCGGACGCCAGGACGCCGTGATACCCGAAGAAGACGAGGCCTTCCATGATGATCCGATCCATCGGAACCTCATTGTGACCCGGGGATTCTGGTCAGGCGGCCGGCATCAGGTCGGTGGAGGCAACGTGCCAGCGCCCGGCGACACCTTCGCCGGTTGTGTCGCCCGGGGCCTTGTCCTTGCTGAAGGCATAGAGGGGCCACCCGTTGTAAGTGACCTGGTTCTTGCCCTCGGGGTTCTGGGCGGTCCCGAACTTTCCGGGGATCGCGAAGACCGACGGCAGGGTGGTCAGGCCCCCCGGAGCGATCAGGGGCGGCCAGATTCCTGCGCATGCGCCCGTGCAGAGGATCTTTCCACCCACGTCGTTGGTTTCGTAGTACAGGGAGTTCCCCGTCAGGTCGGTGAAGATCGTCCTCGTGACTCCGGCGACGCCGGCGACGCGGGTGGCGATGAAGGGTGCCGCGGTGGGGGATGGTGGGGAGGTCGGAGCCGCAGTCGCCGGAGTTGACGCTGTCGTCCCCCCACACGCGACCGTCGCCAACAGGATGCCGACGACGGTGAGGTTGCGCAGTTGCGCTCGCGGTCCGTTCATTTCCTCTCCACTGATAAAGATGGTTGCTCGGAATGGGTACGGGGAGCGGTTACGCAACACCTCCGATCTCAGTCAGACAACCGGCTCCGGAGTCCTCGCGTCCACTTCATGACCTGATGGCGCTGCCTCGCGGTACATCCCCGCGATCTCGCTCGCGTAGCGCTGGTAGATTACCCGGCGCTTGAGTTTCAGGGTCGGCGTCAGCTCATCCGACTCGGCCGTCCACTCGACGGGGAGGATGGTGAAGCGCTTGATGCCCTCGATGCGCGAAACTTGGCGATTGACGTCGGCGAGGCCGCGCTGGACGTCGGCGATGATCTCGGGGTGGATGGACAGCTCGGCGAGCGATGACGCGGCGACGCCGTGCCCGTGGGCCCAACCGGGTGCAACCTCGGCGTCGAGAACAACGAGCGCGGTGAGGTAGTTGCGGCCGTCGCCGATGGCTATCGCCTGGCCGATGAGAGGGTGGTGCTTCATGAGGCTTTCGAGGTTGGAGGGCGAGATGTTCTTGCCGCTGGAGGTGATGATCAGCTCCTTCTTGCGCTCGACGATCTTGTAGAAACCGTCCTCGTCGACGACGGCGACGTCGCCGGTGCGCAACCAGCCCTCGCCGTCCACCGTGTCCGCGGTCAGTTGGGGATCCTTGTAGTAGCCGGCCATCACGTTGCCGCCGCGGATCAGCAGCTCGCCGTCCTCATCGAGCCTGGCCTCGACGCCCGGAAGGGTGGGCCCGACGGTGCCCAACTTCATCGCGCCGGGGCTGTTCGACGTTGCCGGTCCGGTCAGCTCGCTCATGCCCCAGACCTCGATCAGTGGAAGACCGATGGCGGCGAAGAACTCCATGACGTCGATGGGCATCGGGGCGGTGCTCGTGTAGGCGAACCGGCACTGGTCGAGGCCCAGTTTGGCCTTGACCGCCATCTGCACGGGAGCGATGCGCTCGGCCAGCTCGGCCAGCTCGGCGGGTGGTTCCTCGCCACGAAGGAGATAGGGCGCGAGTTTGTGTCCGATGGCGATCGCGCCATTGATGGCGTTGCGCCGCGCCTCGTCCGGCTCCGCCGCAATCCCGGCACTGATCGCCGCGTAGAACTTCTCCCACACGCGAGGAACGCCGACGAAGGCTGTCGGCCGGACTTCCAACAGGTATGGCATCAGCAGCGCGAGCTCCGGGCAATAGCTGACCTCGATGGCACTGTAGAGGCCGCGCCAGTGACTGCTGAAGCGTTCCGAGACGTGTGACAGCGGCAGGTAGGAGATCGAGGTGTGCCCGACCTCGGCGAAAAGAACGCGGTCCGCGGACTCGAGAGTCCAAAGAATGTTGCGATGGGTGTACATGACGCCCTTGGGTGGCCCCGTCGTTCCGGAGGTATAGATCAGAGCGACGATGTCCTCGGGCTTTACGGCTTTCGATGAGCGGTCGAAGGCGGCCGGGTCGTCGCGATCCGCCTCCTCACCGGCGGCCATCATCTCCGCCCAGGTGAGGTCGGCGGCCGGGCTCTTCAAGGGCTCCATCACGACGATCTTGCGAACCTTCGGGAGGAGGTCACGGATCTCCTGCCAGCGCTTCAAGAAGCCGGCGTCCTCGACGAAGACGACCGTGGCCTCGCTGTGCTCGGCGATGTACTTGATCTGCTCCGACGGGAGTGTGTTGTAGACGCTGACGGCCGTGCCCCCGGCGTGGACGATGGCGAGGTCGGCGATCACGTGCTCGGGACGGTTGCGGGCCATGATCAGACCGAATTCGCCCTTTTTGAACCCGAGCGAGAGGAGTCCCATCGTCGCCGTCCGCACGGCCTGCCGGTAGTCGGACCAGGTCATGGACTGGAGACCGTCGGCATCCCTCCAGCGGATGGCGACCCGGTCGGGGTGCGCTAGGGCGGTGTCCTGGAACGTGCTGGGGATGGTCCGTCCGTCCACGGCCATGTCGATCTCACGCCGTTCGGTGACCGCGTCTCGTCTCATTCGGGACCTAGCATACGAGGGCCTTGGAGATCCAGACGACCGACTACCACACCGCGGGAGAACCCTTCCGAATCGTCACGGGGGGTGGTCCGGCTTTGGCAGGAGGGTCGATTCTCGCCCGTCGCCGCGACGCACGAGAGAATCACGACCGAATCCGGAGGCTCCTTGTCAACGAGCCGCGCGGCCACGCCGACATGTATGGCGGATTTGTAACTGAGCCGGAAGACGACGGCGCTGACCTCGGGGTCGTCTTCTTCCACAACGACGGCTACTCGACCGCGTGTGGTCACGGCACCATCGCCCTCGTCACCTGGGCGCTGGAATCCGGCCGGCTACCCACCGCGGGCCCTCAAACGCGGGTCGTCGTGGACGTCCCTTCAGGACGTCTGGAGACGCTCGCCCATCTCGAGGGCGGCCAGGGCTCCGCCGTCAGGGTGAGTTCGGTTCTCTTTCGCAACGTCCCCAGCTTTGTGCTCCAGAGGGAGGTCGTCATCGGCCGCTTCACGGTGGCGGTCGCGTTCGGCGGCGCCTTCTACGCGATCATGCCCGCGGCCCAGGCCGGGCTCAGGGTAGAGGCGCGCAACCTTCCGCAGCTGATTGAGCTCGGTCGCGGTGTTAAACAGCATCTCGAGGCTCAGATGGAGATTCTCCACCCCCTCGAACCTGAGCTGCGGGACATCTACGGCGTGATCTTCACCGACGGTGAGCGCAACGTGACCATCTTCGCCAACGGTGAGGTCGACCGCTCACCATGCGGGAGCGGAACGTCGGCGCGCCTCGCCCTGCTCGACGCTACCGGTGAGCTGAGGCGTGGTGTCGAGCTCCGCCATGTCAGCATCATCGACACCGAATTTCGCGGCCGCGTCGTCGCCGACGCCGAGGTCGCCGGGCGCCCGGCGGTGATAACGGAAGTCGAGGGCAGCGCCTTCCTGACTGGGCGTCATCGCTTCATCCTGGATGACAGGGATCCCCTGGGGACTGGCTTCCTGCTCCGCTAACCCTGGGCGAACCGGACCGCCAACCGGGCGATGTGGCGGGCGGCGCGTTCGAAATCCTCGAGGCGCATGAACTCGTTGGGGCTGTGGGCCCGGTTGTAGTTCGCGTAGCCGACTCCGGGCGCAACGACGGGGATGCCCTTCTCGGTAAAGAGGAACATCGGCGTGGTCCCCCCCGTGAGCGGAGTTATCCGGGCATCCTTCCCATATACCTCCCGGCCCGTCTCGACCATCATGGCGACCATCGGGTCGTCGGCGGGCGTCACGCCCGGCCTCTCGGCGCCGAGCACCTTGACCTTTACGTCCGCGAAGCCGTTGGCATCAAGGTGGGAGCGCAGTTTGGCCAGGATGTCGAGCGGATCCTGGTTTGGAACCAGCCGGAAGTCGACCTTGGCGCCGGAGCGGGCCGGGATGACCGTCTTACTGCCTTCGCCCTGGTAGCCGCCTCCGATCCCGGCCACGTTGCACGTCGGGTCGAAGGGGGCGCGCGGAACCTGCGCTCCCGTGCGACCGGAGAGGATTTCCTTAAGGCCGTATTCCTTCTTTATCGTCTCCTCGGAGCTCGGGATCAGGGCCAGCAGCTCCTCCTCGCGGGTGGTGGGCGGCCGCACCGCGTCATAGAAGCCGGGGATCTGGATCCGCTCGTTGGCGTCCTTCAGCGATGCCAGCGCCCAGATCAGCCGCCAGTTGGCATTCGGAAGCAGGTTTGCGCCGCCCGAATGGGCATCGCGGGAGAGCGTCTGCACGCTGAGCTCGATGTACAGAAGGCCGCGGGCGCCGAGTGTGACCAGCGGATGGCCTTCCTCGTTGACCCCGCCCTCCTCCCAGATGCAGCCGTGTACGGCCACGCGGTCGGCGTTCTTCGCGATCCAGTCGGGGAGGCTGTAGCTGCCCGACTCCTCCTCGCCCTCCGCGAGCCAGGTGATATGGCAGGGATAGGCGCCGTCGACGGCCTTCAGCGCATCGAGCGCGGCCAGCCGGCAGACGAACTCCCCCTTGTCGTCCTTGGCGCCGCGCGCATAGACGGCGCCATCGCGCTCGGTGAGCTCAAAGGGCGGGGTCTCCCAGAGATCGAGCGGCTCAGGAGGCTGGACGTCGTAGTGGTTGTAGAAGAGCAGCCTGCGCGAGGGGTTCGCGCCGTCGGCGTCTGCGATCACCACGGGGTGGTCGCCGGTGGGGGAGACCTCGGCGTTGAACCCACGCCTGCGGAGCATCTGCGCGACGAGCTCGGCACATTCTGGGATCGCTTCGTGGCGAGCCGAAACGCTGGGTACGCGGCACAGCTCCCTCAGCTCGCCCATCCACTCCTGGATGTGCTCGGCGATATGTGCGTCGACCGCTGCGAAGTCAGTCATTGAGGCTTTTCGTCCTTCTTTGAACCCATGCTCTTCATCTCCTCCCACGCTTCGCGGGCGTCGTCGACAGAGCCTTCATCCTCGATGGTCGAGATGTCACCGGGCTCGACTCCAAGGGTCACAGCCTTGAGGACCCGCCGCATGATCTTGCCACTGCGCGTCTTCGGCAGCTGTTCGACGAAGTTCAACTCCCCGATGACAGCCACCGGACCGAGCTCGGCCCGGACCGTGGCGAGGAGCTCCGTGCGCAGCGCATCCGAGGGCTGGTGTCCGTTGCGGAGGACGACGAAGGCGCTGATCACCTCGCCGCGGAGCTCGTCTGGGCGGCCGGTCACGCCTGCTTCGGCCACGGCCGGGTTGCGGAGGAAGGCTGTCTCCACCTCGATCGTGCCGATGCGGTGGCCCGCGACCTTGATGATCTCGTCGGCGCGGCCCGAGAACCAGACGTACCCATCCTCGTCGATGCTGGCCGAGTCCCCGCTGTAGTACAGCTGCTTCCCAGGCACCTTTCCCCAATAGTCGGCCGCGTACCGTTCAGGATCGCCCCAGATCATCGGTGTGAGCCCAGGAAAGGGACGCTTGATGACGAAGATGCCCTTCTCGTTCGGCCCCAGCTCCTCGCCCTCGGGACCGATGATCGCGGCCTCGATACCCGGGAGCGGCAGGCCGGAGGAGCCTGGCTTTATGGGCACCATCTGAAGCCCGTAGGGGTTGCCGACGATGGGCCCACTCGTCTCCGTCTGCCACATGTGGTCGAGAACCGGGACCCGGTCCCCAAGCACCTCCTTCTGAAGCCACTCCCAGGCCGGCGCATTGAGAACCTCCCCCGCGCAGAAGACCCGCTCCAGCGAGGCCAGGTCGTATGACTCCGACGGCTCGACGCCGTACCGCATCAGCAGGCGCACCGCCGTGGGGGACGTGAAGACGCCGGTGACGGCGTTCTCTTCGATGATCCTGTAAAACGTCTCGGCATCGGGATGGTCGAGCGCACCTTCGTAGGCGATCGTAGTGCAGCCCACGAGCAGCGGCGCATAGACGATGTAGCTATGACCGACAATCCAGCCGATGTCGGAGGTCGACCACCAGATGTCGTTCTCCTTCAGGTCGAACACCCACTCGGCCATGCTCCGGATCAGCACCTGGTAGGGACCCTGGGTGTGTACCGCGAGCTTGGGCTTGGCGGTTGTGCCTGAGGTGGCGAGGATGAATGCGGGGTCGTTGGATTCCATCTCCTGGACGCCACTCTCCTCGGCGGCGCCCTTTTCCAGGAACTCGTCCCAGGTGATGTCGCGGCCGCCTTTCATCGTGAGGGCCTCCTCGGCGCGCTGGAGAACGACGACTTTCTTGACCGCCCAGCCGCTCTCATCGACGGCCTTGTCGACGATGCCCTTCAGCGGGACTGCCTTGCCCTTGCGCCAGGTGACGTCAGTCGTGAACACGGCCTTGGCCTCCGCGAGCTTGATGCGCTCGCCGAGCGCACCGGCGCCGAAGCCGGCGAAGACGACGATGTGGATGGCGCCGATTCGGGTGCAGGCGAGCATCATCGTTATCGCTTCGGGGCAGGTCGGCATGTAGATCGCCACCCGGTCGCCGCGTTCGATGCCGATACCCCTCAGGCCGGCCGCGGCCAGTTCGACGCGGTGCAACAGCTGGGCGTAGGTCAGGGTCTGCTGAAACCCGTCCTCGCGCTCGTAGATGAGCGCCGCGTGCCCGCCCCAGCCCCGCTCGACATGGTGGTCGAGACAGTTGTGAGAGATGTTGGTGCGCGCGCCCAGGAACCAGCGGAAAGTCGGAGGCTGAGGCTCGAAGACCTCGTCCCACTTTCGAAACCAGGGCAGGGCGTCGGCTGCCCGCGCCCAGAACGCCTCCGGATCGTCGGCGGCGTCCTGCTGCCAACTGCGGACGATCGGATTGACGAGGTCCATTCGATTCCTCCAAACCAGCCCTAAACTTGGCCCGCCAAAGAGTGTCCAATTTAGCGCTCGCCAACTCCATCTTCGTCGTCTGCCTTCTCGTCGGGGGCGGACTTCTCCTCGTCACCGTATTCCTTGGTGACCTGGTCGGCGCGCTGCACGTCGGCTTTGATCTCGGCGGCGTCGGCCTTCTCCCGGTACTCCTGGGCTTTGTCTCGATGTTCGGGGTCGGAGGTCTCTTCGCGACAGCAGTCTTCCATCTCGACGCGGGCCCGGCATCTCTTGTCGGGGGTGCCTGCGGAGTCGCCGGATCGGCCCTTGTTTTCGGCCTGTTCAACATTCTCCGAAAGTCGGAGGGCGCGACGGCCTTCAGCCTCAACGATCTTGTCGGCCAGACCGGCCGGGTGTCGGTCGGCATCCCGCGTACGCGCTTCGGCTCGGTGATGCTCAGCTATGCGGGTCAGTCGATGGAGATGACGGCCACCGCCGACATTGACATCGCCGCCGGTACCACTGTGAAGGTGGAGGCCGTCGCCGGCAATAACCTGGTAGTTGCGCCACTGAGCGCCAAAGGGGGGGAGACCGCGTGACAGCTCCGGTACTGATCTTCACGGTCGTCGTCATCGTTGCCCTGCTCATCTCGTACGTGGCGAGTCGCTACAAGGTGGCAGGCGCAAACGAGGCCCTCATCGTCGCCGGTTCGCATGGCGCCGACGTGCGCGACGAGCGCGGCCAGGTCATGACGGCGCAAGGGGATCGGGGCGTGAAGGTCGTCGTCGGCGGTGGCACCTTTGTCCTGCCCCTCGTCCATAAGGTCGGCCGTCTCAAGCTCACCGCCCGCCAGATCTCCGTGCAACTGAGCGACGCCGTCACCAGCCAGGGCATCAAGGTCCAGGTCCAGGGCGTGGCCACGTTCAAAATCGGCCGCGACGTTGAGTCCCTTCGCAACGCTGCTGAGCGCTTCCTCGAGGCCAAGGACGACCAGGTCGACTCGATCGTCAAGAACGTCCTCGAGGGCTCATTGCGCGCGATCGTGGGAACCCTGACGATCGAGGAGCTCATCCGCGACCGCCAGAAGCTTCTGCAGCAGGTGCAGGACGCCGCCAAGGGTGACCTGGCGACCTCGGGTCTGCAGATCGATGCTTTCACCATTCAGAGCTTCACGGACGAGTCCAACTACATCGAGCTCCTCGGCCAGCAGAACCTGGCGACGGTCGAACGCGATGCCCGCATGGCCAAGGCCGGCGCCGACCAGGACGCCGCCGTGAGAGAGGCACAGGCCCAGCAGGTCAAGATCAATGCCCAGCGGGACGTCTCTCTCAAGCAGGCCGAGACCCAGACCCAGGTCCTGGCGGCCAACGCGCGGGCCGAACAGGCGGGCCCGCTTGCCCAGGCCGAGGCACAGCAGGAGGTCGTGCGCAAGCAGACCGAGCTCGCCCAGCTGGAAGCAGCCCGCACCGAACAGGAACTTCTCTCGAGCACCGTCAAGCCGGCTGCTGCCCAGGCTGAGGCCGCCGTTCAGCGGGCGGAAGGTCAAAAGCGCGTCACCATCGCCGCTGCCGAGGCGCAGGCCGAGCAGGTCCGCCTGCAGGGCGGGGCGGAGGCCGCCATCGTCCTCACCAAGGGCGAGGCCGAAGCGAAGGCCCTCGGCCTGCGCGCGGACGCCTACAAGCAGTTCAACGAGGCCGCCATCATCCAGACGATCCTGGCGGCCCTTCCGGAGATCGTCCGCGCCGCGGCGGAGCCGATGTCCCACATTGATTCGCTGACCGTCATGTCGACCGAGGGGGCGACCGACGTCGTGAGAACCGCGACCCGCGCCGTGACCGAATCAGCCGCAGTCATCAAGGGACTGACGGGGCTCGACATCACGCACCTCATGCGGGGAGCGATGGGCGGATTCGCACCGACGCCGCCCGCCAACCCCTCGGCATCCGACGCACCTCTCGACGAGGAGGTCGCCGAGTCGCGGGTCCACGAGGTCGAGGACCCGGAAGGCAGCCCGCCCGCACCGGCCGCCCCGCCAGCCCCCGTACCGCCTGCCTCCATACCGCCTGCCTCCATACCGCCTGCCTCCGCTGCGGCGCCGCCTCTTGCGGGACCGCCACCATCGGGACCGATTGCACGGGCTGCGGCCGCGACACCTGCGGTCGAGGCAAGGGCGACTCAATGGATCGCCGCTCCACCGCCCCCGACCCAGGCTCGAGAGGTGGCACAGCACGTCGAGCGGCGGGCCGAGATGATCGCGATGCAGATGCGCGCAGTGCCCGGGATCGACCGCTACGTCGGCCTTGCGCTTTGGGAGCTGGCCACGCGCGGACCGCGTCCCCTGGCCGCGCTCTGGCAGGCGGCGGGCGAGGACATCGTCCAGACGTACGGACGAATGACGGTTCAGGAATTCCTGCAGAGGTACGTCAAGCGTTGACAGGCGAGCCGGCCTGATTTGGCCCTCCCGATCGCATTCGACCTCGAGCCGATGCTCGCGGCGGTCCAGGCCGAGCTGCCGAGTGGCGAGAACTGGTCGTACGAGCCCAAGTGGGACGGCTTCCGGACGCTGGTCTACAAGGACGGTGACGAGATCCGGCTGGCCAGCCGCGGGCAGCGCGAGATGACGCGCTATTTCCCCGAGGTGGTCGCCGCTCTTCAGGGTTTCCCCGCGCCTCGCGTCGTGCTCGACGGCGAGATCATCATCATCGGGTCGGACGGGCTCGACTTCGATGCCCTCCAGCAGCGCATCCATCCGGCCGACTCGCGGGTTCGGATGCTGAGCTTAAGGACGCCGGCGTCCTTCGTCGCCTTTGACGCACTGGGCGTTGACGACACGGACCTGCGGCCTCTCGCCCTCGGAGACCGGCGAGACCACCTCGAGCGCCTCCTGGCGGGAGTCGAGCCGCCGCTCTATCTGACTCCGTACACGCGAGATGTGGAGACCGGCAGACAATGGCTCGCCCAGTTCGAGGGAGCCGGGCTCGACGGAGTGATCGCCAAGAGCTGGGTGCAGCCGTACCTGCCCGGCAAACGGGGCTGGGTCAAGATCAAACACGAACGGACGGCCGACTGCGTGGTCATCGGCTATCGGCTCTCAAACGACGGGGTCTCGCTGGGCTCGCTCCTCCTTGGCCTCTATGACGAGGAGGGTTCCCTGCACTACGTGGGCCACACCTCATCGTTTGATGCGGCGACCCGCAAGCGCCTTCTCGTCGAACTGGCGCCGTTGCGCGAAGGCGCCGGCGAGCACATGGATCGAGGGCGCATGCCGGGAGGTCCCAGTCGCTGGTCACGGGGCAAGGAAAGCGAGTGGGTCGGCCTCCGCCCAGAGCTCGTCTGCGAGGTCACATACGACAAGCTTCAGAGCGGGATGCGGTTCCGTCACGCGACAGGCTTCAAGCGGTGGCGGCCCGACAAGCCGCCGCGGGAGTGCCGATTTGATCAGGTTGAGTCAGTTGCCAAGTTCGACGTGGCCGGGATCTTTTCCAGCCGGAGGTAGAGCCAAGACGGGGTGGCGGGCGGCCGGGCCACCCGGGCCGTAGTAACGGACGGCGGCTTTGCCGAGTGCGCTGACTGTGATCCAGTCGAAGCCGGCGCCGACGATCATCCCGATGGCGAGAGGCGCCGCGCGACCGATGACGGAAAGAGCTCGCGATCCGGCCACCCTCGCCAGGACCCTGCCGACGACATGGCCTCCGATCTTGCCGGCCAGCTCGCCGCCGTGGCGCAGGGCCACGATCGCCACCTTCTGACCGCCGACCACGAGGACGTCCTCGCGCAGCTTCACGGCGCCGCCCGCGATCCCCACGACGACCAGCGCCTCGAGGATTCTCTCATCTGAGCCCGTGAGCTCGTGTCCGTAGACCATCGCGATGGCGAGCACAAGCTCCGTCTCCTGTTCGAGGGCATAGAGGGCCTGGCTCGTGGCGGCGCCGAGGGAAAGGAGTGTGCCAAGCCCGGGGGCGATGGCAGCCGCGCCACTGGCAGCTCCCGAGGCGGCCACCCGCCGTCGAGTCGTGACGATCAGCCTGTTGGCGAGATCATCCTGGGAGAGGCCGGGGCTGGCTTCGCGCAACTCCTCGACCTTGGCCCGAATCGCGGGCTCGCGTGTCCGCACGGCCGCGGCCAGCGCCGAGAGCAGCTGCTGAAGCTGAGGTGGCAGGTTTGATGTATCCACCGCTTTTTAGCCTACGCGACGAAACCGTCTAGATCGTCGAGTGGTTCACCAGCCAGCCCGGCCAAACCTGCGTGGCCTGGATCGTCAGCCAGGTGAGCTGGTTGGTCAGGAGAAGGACGCCCATCAGGCCCAGGACGGCCGCCGAGACGAGGTCGAGGATCCCGCGGTGCCGGTTGAGGGAGCCGACGAGGGGTGCCGCGCGTTCGAAGGCGACGGCCATCGCGAGGAATGGCAGACCAAGGCCCGCGCAGTAGGTGAGCACCAGCAGCAGGCCCGCCGCAGTGGTGCCCTGGGTCGCCCCCGAAGTGAGGATGGCGCCCAGCGTCGGCCCGATGCAGGGAGTCCATCCGGTCGCAAAGCCGAATCCGAGCAGCAACCCGCCGAGCGGGCCGGCCTGGCGGGGAGCCTTCCGCATCAGCCGAAACTCGATGTCCAGGAACGGGATCCGGAGAAGACCGGCCACCTGGAGCGCGAAGACGATCACAACAACGCCGGCGATGGGCGCGAGGTACATCCGAACCGGGAAGAGGAGGGCCTGGAAGGCATAGAAGAAGAAGACGAACACGAGGGTCAGGCCGACGACGAACGAAAGACCGGTAACCGCGACGGAAGGCCGCGCCACGGCCACTTCACCCGCACGTCCGGCGCGGCCCCCGAGGTAGGCGACGTAGGCGGGTACCAGGGGCAGCACGCAAGGGCTCAGGAAGGAGACGAGTCCCGCTGCGAAGGCGAGTGGCGCGGTGACGTGATCCATCAGACTCGAATGATGGCCGAACTGCGCAACCGGGCCCGCGGCGTCCTCGAGGCGAACCACACCGGGCGGTGGACGACGCCTTCGCCGGCCCAATACCCTCACCAATGGAATTGGGACAGCGCCTTCATCAGCCTCGGCTGGGCGGAATTCGACTGGAAGAGGGCAACCGGCGAGATCGAATCGATGCTCGCCGCGCAATGGTTCGATGGCATGGTCCCGCACGTCCACTACGACTTGGCGCATCTCGAGGACTACTTTCCCGGACCGGACCGCTGGCCGGGGGCGCAGGCTCGGGTGAGGCGCCCCGGCGAGCTGACCAGTGGGATCACGAACCCTCCCGTGCTCGCCATCGCGGCCCGGCGGATCGGGGTTCGTCAGCCGGATCCGGACCTGCGCGACAAGTTCTGGAGGCGGGTACTGGGTCCGCTCGAGGTCTACCTCCACTACCTGCTCGGGTCCCGGCAGGTACCCGGCTCTCCACTCGTCTGCGTTGTCCATCCCTGGGAGACCGGGTGGGACAACTCACCGCGCTGGGACCTGCTCGGGCGGGCCGGCCTGAAACCCGCGCGTCCGTATGAGCGACTCGACACGCGAGGCGTTGCTTCCGGCCAGCGACCATCCGGCCGCGACTACGACAGCTTCATCGCACTGGCGGAGATCATCGATGCGGGGGGCTACCAACTTTCCAGCTATCGGTCCAAAACCCCATTCGTCGTCCACGACGTCCTCTTCGACTCTCTCACCCTGCGCGCGGCGCGCGACCTCAATGAAATTGCGCGGGACCTGGGCGAAGTCGAGCCGTTCCGCGACCAGGACCTGGCCGCGTTCGAGGCCGCCTTCGAGGAGATGCACTGGCACCGTGGACTGGAGACGTACGTCGATTACGACGTCCAGGCCGCCGCGCCCATCGAGATCTCATCCGCCGCCGGCCTCGCGGCTCTCGCCGGGGGCTTCATACCCCGAGAGCGCGCTCGGTCGATGCTGGCTGACTACCTCCGCAGAGGCGCAGGCGCGGCGGATCCGATCGCCACCGTCCCTCCCGACTCGCGGGACTTCGACCCAGTGCTCTACTGGCGTGGTCCGATCTGGATCAACGTCAACTGGCTTGTTCACGACGGCCTTGTGGCCTGCGGGCTCGAGCGCGAGGCGGCGGAACTCTTGTCGACGACCATCCGCCTTGTTGAGCGAGGTGGGTTTGCTGAGTACTTCAACCCGCTGGATGGGGCGCCCTGCGGAATCCAGGAATTCTCCTGGTCGGCGGCGCTCAGTCTGGACCTCTTGCGAAATGCCCGATACACGTCTTGATCGCATCCAGGACTGGGAGGCCAAGGCGATCGACTCGCTTGCCTTCCGGGCCGATCAGGAGAGGGTGGGCGGTTTCCTGGCGACGATCGACCGGCTCGTCGACTTCGATTTCGCCAACTACGCATTTCCGGTCCAGGCCGGCCACGACCGCGGTCAAGTCGGCCGGCTGCGGGACCTTTTCGAGTCGAGATCACGCCGCCTGCGAATCGAGCTCAACGAGGCGATCTGGCCGGAACTGCCCTCCCTGTTGGTGGAGTCCGGCCTCGTCGAGGTCGAGCGGCACCCCCTGATGATCGTCAGCCGCGCCGAGTTCCGCCCGGCGCGGCATGAACGCGTCACGGTCGAGCTGCTGGACGCCGAGGGTCCCGCCGGGAAGTTGAGCTGGTTCCAGGGCATCCGGGCCACCGGGAACGGGGAGCCTTTCCGACAGGCGACCGCGGAGGCGATCGAGCGCGGGCGGGTGTGGCTCCGGCGCGGCCACGTCTACGCGCTCGGCCACCTGGATGGTGAGGCCGCCGGCACGGGCGCCTGCCTGCCACTGGACTCGGTGTCGGACGTCGTCGGAATCGCGACGCTGCCGGAAAAGCGCGGCCATGGTGTGGCCCAGGTCGTCACCACGGTCCTTCTGGAGCACCTGTTCGCGCGGGGCGTCGACACCGTTTTTCTCGATGCCGACGATGACCGGGCTCGCCGCCTCTACGCGAAGCTCGGTTTCGAGGTGATCGGTGATCGGCTCGCCTATGAGCATCGCTAGAAAGAGGAAAGCCCGCTTGCGCGGGCTTTCCAAGGCTGGGGTGGGGCGTGAAATTCGATTTCAGGCGCTTACTGCGCGGCCATATGGTAGCACGTCTCGGCGTTACCCACAAGATGTGGAAACAATCTTGAAAAGTGCCTTCGGCTGCCCTAATTGGCTAGAAACGAGGTCGAGAAGTACCCAGCAACCGCTCTTCGAACTGGTCGGCGAGCTGGCTGGCGAAGGAGCCGAGGACTCGAGCGCGAAGTGGCCTGCGCACCCCATACCAGCGGCTGCGCGGCCTGACGCCAGCCTCGCTGGCCGCCAACTGGACTGCGTCGTCGAGGTTGCCCAGCTGGTCCGCCAAACCGTTGGCGACCGCCTGGCGGCCGCTGAAAACTTCGCCCGTGGCGAGCTCGCGGATGCGGATCGGATCCATCTTGCGACCGAGTTCGATCCTCTCGACGAAGAGGTTGAAGAACTCGCCGACGAGCGCCTCCTCCTTGGCGATGTCCTGTTCGTTCGGCTCCCGCCAAAAGGCGCCCGAGTCTTTGAGTGCTCCCGTCTTGGTGACCCTGACGTCGAGTCCGTAGCGATGCAGGAAATCGACCGCGATTGGATGTACCGAAATGACTCCGATCGAACCGACCACCGCCGCGGGCTGAACGACGAGGCGGTGCGCTGCGCAGGCTATGAGATAGCCGCCGGATGCGCAGAGCTCGCCCGAAAAAGCGATGACGGGTTTCTCGGCGGCGAGACGGGTGAGGGCTTCGTAGATCCTGTCAGACCCTGAGACTGTGCCTCCGGGCGAATCGATGTCGACAACAACCGCCTTGACGGTCCTGCGCCTGCGAAGGCTGTCGAACAGGGGAAGGAAATCGGTCGCTCTCACCGTCAAGCCGATGGCGCCCCGGAGTGGGACGATGGCGACCGGCCGGCTCCAAGGCGCCATCAGGGTCGTTTCGAGCGGCTGTCGAAAGGTCGAGGGAAGGCCGCAGGCTGGTAGACGGCAAAGGCCGGAGGGGCGGTGACCAGTCCCATTCCGGGGAGGACCCCACCGTTGTATTGGGCACCGAGCGCCATGGCCTGCCGGTTGAGAGCATCCGGGACTGCCAGCGCGTCCCAACTGCCCGTATCAAGGCGCGCGAAAAGGACCTTGAAGGCAGTTATCTGTTCGGCAGGCGTGAATACGCAGTGGCCGGCGCGGTGTGTGTAGAGCTGACGAAGGTTGGCGGAGTTGCCGGAGGACTGCACGACGTCCGCGTAGGCGGCCTCATTCGGCACGACCACGAGCCCGTCGCCTGTTGTGTGGAGAGTCAGGACCGGGATCGGAAGGTGGCCATTGAAAGTGATGAACCGATCGAGGTAGTCAACGGCTGCCGGGTCGGCGGGTATCCGCGGCGCCGCCGCCAGCGTCGCCAGGTCGCCGTCGAGGCTGAGTCCGGCGTCGGCGTAGAGCTTGCGCACCTCAGCTCCGTAGGCGGAATGCGTGAGGATTGCCGAGTAGTCGACGCCGGTGTTCCAGGAGGGATTGCCGCCCGCGCGCGTCTCGAGTTCGGCACGGTAGGCGAATGAATACGCGAAGTCGCTTCGCAGCCCCTCGCTCTGGTTGGCCTCGATCGAGGCGAAGTCGCTCGGATCCGGCTCCGGCTTGGTCGGGTTCGACCAGCCTGGAACGTCACCGGCGGCGGCGACGAGGGCAATGCGCGCCCGCCCCGCCGGAGTCGCCTGGGCCCCCAGCAGGAGTTGCCGAGCGGCGTTGAGGTTGGCCCCGGGATCGGTGATATGAACGAGCTGCAGGGAACCCGTCGGGTCGAGGATCGTCTTGGCGATGAAGGCCTCGTCAAGGCCGCCGTTCCAATTTGCGATCCCACCGCCGAGCACCCCGCACATCGGGAGAGCCGCGTCGAAGCGCTCGGAATGGAGCTGGACCAGTCCCGCCGTCACGATCCCGCCGAGGGAGTGGCCCCACGCGATCGTCCGCTTCGGTTTGCCGAGATGACGAGTGAAGGAGTCGAGGAGGGCGAGCTGAGTCGTGAACGCATCCGCGAGCGCCCAGCCGGTCTTGCCGTAGCTGGTTCCTGCCAGCGCATAGCCCTGTGCCTTGAGCCAGGTGGCAGTCGTTTCGTCGCCGCTGTCGCTCGCCACCTCGGGGCCCCCGGGTGCCGCGTAGCCGTGGCTGTAGAGGAGAAGCGTGCCGTTCCAGTTGGTCGGCACCTCGATCAGGTACCTGGCTCCGGCCACAGTTCCGGTGAACCGCCCGCTCGCGGGCGACGGGCCGACCCCCGAAGGCGAATTAGTCGTGCAGCCGGCGAGGATCGTGAGAACTGCCAGGGAGCCGAGGAGCCGTCTCACGCCTTGGTTCCGACATACAGACCGCGGCCGTCGACGCCCACGGGGTCATGGCGGACGGTGAGCCCGGCTGCTCGAAACGCCTCCTCGCACTGGGCCCTCGTGAAGAGCCAGGTCTTGTGCTCCTCGGCGATGTGTTCGACTCCAGAGGCTGTCCCGACCAGGTATTCGAAACGGATCGTCGCCCTCGTGCCGTCGCGCTCCACCCATCCCATGCGCGCGATCTTCATCGCGGCGAGCTCTACTGTGAAAAGGTCCGGAAGCGGGCGCTGCAGGTAGTCATCGGGATCGAGCCAGGGCTCGACCAGCAGGAGGCCGCCGGGCCGCAGGTGGCGCGCGAAGTTCGCTATCGCAGCCCGCAGCCGTTCCTCACCCTCCAGGTAAGCGATCGAGCTGAACATGCAGATGACGACCCCAAACTGGCGCCCGAGGTCGAAGGCGCCCATATCGGCGATGTGAATCGACACCCCAGGGTTGCGGTCGCGGGCGATCGCAACCATTGCGGGGTCAAGGTCAACGCCCTCGACTGGGATACGGCTGCGAAGAAGCTCGAGGTGCGCGCCGGTGCCGCAGGCCACGTCAAGTAGAGCACCGGCGCCATCCGGAAAGTGACCGTCGATGATCTCGAGAAGCGTGGCGGTCTCGGCTGCGTAGTCCTTCCAGGAGTAGACCGCGTCGTAGTAGGCCTGGGTCCTCTTGAACACCGCGCCCCCGCGCTAGGCCATCGAGACGAGGTCGAGGAGGTCGTCGTCCCAGAAGTCGTTGATGCCCTCGGGCATGAGCAGGATTCGCTGCGGGTTGAAGGAGTCGACAAAGTCGCTGTCGTGGCTGACGGCGACGATCGAGCCCGGCCAGGCGGCGAGGGCGCGCGCGAAAGCGTCGCGCGAGGGTGGATCGAGGTTGTTCGTCGGCTCGTCGAGAATCAGGAGATTGTGCTTCCCCGCCACGAGCTGAGCGAGTGCCAGCTTGGTCTTCTCGCCACCGGACAGGGTCCCCGCCGTCTGGAAGGCCTTGTCGCCGTGAAGACCGAACATGCCGAGGATCTGGCGGAGCACCGGGTCGTCGGCGTCCGTGGCATCGCGGAGATGGTCGATTAGGGAGCGCTTGGGATCGAGAAGTTCGTGCTCCTGGGCGTAGTAGCCAAGGGACACGCCCACGCCAAGCCGGAAGCTGCCCGCGTCTGCCTTGGTCTGGCTCGCGAGGATCCGGAGCAGGCTGGACTTGCCGGCGCCGTTGTAGCCCATGATCAGCAGCCGTTCCCCGCGCTCGACTTCGAAATTGATACCGCTGAACACCGGCGGGCCGCCGTAGCCCTTCGTCACGCCGGAGACGTGCAGCACGAGACGGCCGGAATGGGGAGGGGCGGGGAAGCGAAAGTTGACCTTTTTTTGCCGTCTCTCGACAGTGACCTGGTCGCCGCGAAGGCGGACGATGCGCTTGTCCAGGGATTTGGCGGTCTTGGCCCGCTTGGCGGTCTGCCGCCTCATGACGTCGGCGAGCGTCTGGAGGCGGCTGATCTCCGACTCCTGGCGTGCCGCGGTTGCCGACAGACGCAGTTCATCCGCCTTCCGGGCCGCCTGGTACTGCGAATAAGTGCCGCGGTACTCGGTCAGTTTTGCATTCTCGAGGTGAAGGACGCGCGTTATCGCGGTGTCCAGCAGGTCGAGATCGTGGCTGATGACGAGCAACCCCCCCCGGTAGCCGCGCAGGAAGCCCATCAGCCACTCCTTGGCCTCCTTGTCGAGGTGGTTGGTGGGCTCATCGAGAAGGAGGATCGTCGCGTCGGCGAAGAGGGCGCGGCCCAACTCGACCCGGCGACGTTCGCCGCCGGAGAGGACGCGCAGCGGCAGGTCGACGCGGTCCGGCTTGAGGCCGAGCCCGGCGGCGATCTTGCGCGCGTCCGATTCGCCGGAGTAGCCGCCGGCGTTCCGATACTGCTCTTCGGCATGGGAAAAGAGCTCGATGTTGCTTTCCGAAGGGTCGTGCTCGAGCACGAGTCGCAGATCCTCGAGTTGGTGCGCGGCGCCGTCCAGGTTGCGCCCGTTCAGGAGTCGGACGAGGGCGGTCGCGTCCACGAACAGAGGGTCAGCCTTGGGGTCCTGGGGGACATAGGCCAGGGTTCCCTTGCGCGTCACGAGCCCGCCGGCGGCGGATTTCTCGCCGGCCAGGACCTTGAGCAGGCTGGTCTTGCCGGCGCCGTTGCGGCCGACGAATCCGATCTTGTCCCCCTCGCGGAGAAGGAAGCTGCCGCCGCTTACGATGTTGCGGCCGACGACCTCCACGGTGACATCGCTTGCCTGGAGCACGGGATCATTTTGCCGATTTATCAGTAGCCCGCATCGAGATCGACTACATTCGCGGGCTTTTCGCCGCGCCGGAAGCGATCGAGATTGGCCAGGAAGAGTGCGGCGGCGCGGGGCTTGAAGTGGCCGCTCTTCCAGGAAATGTGGGGAGTGACGATTACATTTTCGAGCCGCCAGTACTCGCTGTCGGCGGGGAGAGGCTCGACCGTAAAGGCGTCGAGAATGGCTCCGCCGATCCTTCCCTCGCGAAGAGCGGGCAGCAGTGCGTCGTCGTCGATGAGGGCGCCGCGGGCGATGTTGACGATCCAGGCGTCGGGCTTCATTCCGGCGACCTCCCCGCCGCTGATCTGGTGGCGTGTCTCGTCGGTGAGAGGGTTGGCAAGGATGACCCAATCGAACTCGTGGAGCCGGGCTCGCCATTGGTCGGCGGCGATGACGCCGGGCGTGCCGTCGGGCCGGCGCCTCACGCCGGTGACCTCGACGCCGAAGGGTCGCAGGCGCTGGGCGATCGCCTGGCCGATGTGTCCGTAGCCGACGATCAGCGCCTGCGAACCGTTCAATTCCCTGTCTCCCGGACTCTTGGAATCCCACTCTCCTCGTCGATTGGCGGCGAGGATCGACTCGATGCCGCGGCAGACGGCGAGCATGCAGGCGACCGTGTACTCGGCGATTGGGATCGACGCGAGTCCGGCGCCGTTGGTCACCACGACGCCACGCGCACGCAGAACGTCGAGTGGCCAACGGTCCATCCCGGCGCCGACGCTGCTCAGCCAGCGCAGGCCGGGTTCCGCCGCCAAGATGCGCCCAACCTCGCGTGGGTCGACGTGGTACCACATCGCGATGGCGCCTGGCACGGCTTCGACTGCCTCCTCGAGCGAGGTGTACCAGGCGGCCTCGACGCCCTCCGGGAGGAGTGTCAGATATTGCCTGTAGTCGGAGGGAAGGAGGATCTTCAAGGGCAGACAAGCATAAGATCGAAACAGGAATGAGCCAGAGTTCCGAAGAGTTGCGCAGGGCCGCCCGTGCGCTCGCCGGCGAACTCGCGCGCGCCTCGCGCGAGCATCTGCCCGTGATCGGGCGGGCCGCGCGCCAGGTCGTCGAGGAGGAGGGCCCGCGGATTGCCGGCGCCGTCCGGCGGGCCGTGGAAGACCTCCGCGGCAAGCGTCTCTGACGCTCCGGCGGCCAAGCCAGCGTCCCGACCTCAGACATTTCTCCCTGTTGTGGGTTTAGACAGGTTGCAAGCGGGTAATCTTGTAATCATGAACACCGTAACTTCGACTGAAACACCTCCGTCCGACCCGCAGACGATCACCGGCTGGTTCGCCGGCCGGCTTCCCGATGACTGGTTCACCGGAGCTCCCGACGTGACGGTGGACGCCGAGCAGATCCTTGTCACCGGAACCCTCCCCGAAGGCCAGTTGCCCGCTGACGCGACCCCCGAAACCAGGAATGGCTTCGAGGCCGGCCGCATCTCGCGCTACCGAGAGCAGACCCGCGGCGAGCGGATCCACATCGCCCGCCAGGCCGAGCACGAGTTCAAGAAGCCGGTGACGTGGGCCGTGAAGCTTGGCTCAACTCAGCAGACGTTCACCAAGGGTGGAAGTGGCCGGAGCGGCAGCGGCGAACACGGTGGCGAGCCCAGCGTCACCATCCGCGGCAAGCGCCACGGCGTCGTCAACCCCCAGGTCTTCTAGGAGACCTGGGCGCAATGGCCACCATCGACATCCTGACCCAGGCCGCCGAGGAAGTCGACCACGCCATCGAGGAGGAGGCGCTCGACGCCTATTCATCGGTTGTCAGCAGCGTTGCACGGCTGGTCATCCCCTCTGTCGCCAGCCTTCGCGTCGGGCGGGCGGACATGTCGCGCGGGGAGGGAAGCGGCTCGGCGGTGGCCATCACCAGGGAGGGCTACCTGGTCACATCGGCCCATGTCGTGGCGGGGAGCACAAGGGGCGTGGCTGCCTTCGCCGACGGTTCGGAGTTCGAGCTGGAGGTCGCCGGAACCGATCCACTCTCCGACCTCGCGATCGTCCGTGCCAAGAACGCCCGAGTTGTGCCTGTCGTCATCGGAGATGCCGACCGGCTGCAGGTGGGCCAGCTGGTCGTCGCAATCGGCAACCCGATGGGATTTGCGGGCTCAGTCACGGCCGGCGTCGTCAGCGCTCTGGGGCGCTCCCTGCCGACTCGCGATGGCAACACCCAACGGATCGTCGAAAACGTAATCCAGACCGACGCCGCCCTGAACCCGGGCAATTCGGGTGGGGCCCTCGTGGACGGCCGTGGACGGCTCGTGGGCGTGAACACAGCTGTTGCTGGAGTGGGCCTCGGACTGGCCGTCCCCATCAATGCAACCACCCGCGTCATCCTCAACTCTCTCGCGTCTCACGGCCGCGTGCGTCGCTGCTATCTGGGGATCGCGGGCGGGACCCGTGCCCTCGCACCCGCACCGGCCGCGGCACTCGGCCGCAGCGCCGGCATCGCGGTCCAAGACGTGCTCGCCGGCAGCCCTGCCGCGGCCGCCGGGATCAGGGCCGGCGACATCATCGTCGAGGTCGATGGCAAACCGGTCAGCCGCGCCGGCGACCTCCAGGCTTTGATGGTGACGTCCTCAATCGGCACGCCGATCGCGGTGAAGGCACTTCGGGGCGACTCCACGGTCACCTTCAGGGCGACCCTGACCGAATTGAGCTGAGCGGTGCCCCGGCTAGCGGCTCTGGACCAGCTTCTCCAGGCGGTCGACCATTGATTCCATCACGCCGAAGGCCCGCTCGATCGGCTCGGGTGAGTTCATGTCGACGCCGGCCTCGCGGAGGCCGTCGAGAGGGAACTTCGAGCCGCCCATGCTGAGGAACTTGCGGTAGTTGTCGACCGCTCCGACCTTGCCCTCGAGGATGCCCTGCGCCAGCCAATTCGCACCGGCGATTCCGGTCGCGTACTGATAGACGTAGAAATTGCTGTAGAGGTGGGTGTGGAACTCCGCCCACGTGATGCCCACCCGGTCTCGATCGACCTCGACCTCATTGCCATAGCCCTCGTACAGAAGCTCGGCCATCAGGCTGTTCAGCGTATCGGCCGTCAGCGCCTCCCCGCGTTCGACCCGCTCGTGCGTCTCGAGTTCGAAGCGGGCCAGCGAGGGCATGATGTAGAAGTACCGGTAGAAGTTCGACATCGCCTCTTCGATGACTGCGATTTGGAAGTCGGGATGGCTGTTGGACTTCAGGAGGTGGGCCCGGACCATGGCCTGGTTGAAGTTCGAGGCGACCTCCGCCATGAAGAGCCCGTAACCCGAGTAGACGTAGGGTTGGTCACGCTTTGTGAAGTAGCTGTGCATGCTGTGACCAAGCTCGTGCGCGAGGGTGCTGAGGCTGAAGACGTCGTCCTTGAACGACATCATGATGAAGGGGTGGGTGCCCGGCGCCCCGAATGAGAAGGCGCCCATGCGCTTGCCCTTGTTCGGATAGATGTCGACCCAGCGCTCTTCGAGCGAACCCTTCCTCAAGATTGCGACGTAGTCGTCGCCGAGCGGCGCCAGGCCCTCGGCGATCCATTCCACCGCCTGCTCGTAGCTGACGGTTGGCTCCTCGGCGGTGAGGTTTGCTCGCGTGTCGTAGGGGTGCAGACTGTCGAGCTTCAGAGCCTTCTTTCGAATGGCCCAGTAGCGATGCCAGGTCCCGAGGTTCTTCCTGTAGGTGTCGAGCATCGAGTGGAACACCGATGTCGGGACATGCCCGGCGCTGAGCGCGGCATCGAGAGACGACGGGTAGCGGCGGACGCGGGCCACGTAGACATCCCGCTTGATGCCGCCGCTGAGAGCGTTTGCCATCGTGTTCTTGAGGGCCAGGTGAGCGTCGTGGTAGCTCTCATAGGCGGATTTGCGAAGACTGCGGTCATCGCTTCGGAGCAGCGCGTCGATGGTTCCCTGGGCAACCTCGTGCTCGTTCCCGGCGGAGTCGCGGGCCGGCTGGAACCTGAGGTCGGCGTTGGCGAGGATGCTGTGCACCTGTCCGGCGGCGCTCATCGGGTCGAGGCTCTGGCTGAGGACCTCCTCGACCTCGTCCGAGCGCACGTGCGCGGCCTTTTTTGCAAGTCGCTCCAGATAGTGGCCGTAGATGGCGAGTCGCGGCTCCTCGCTGGTCCACGCCTGCAGCTTGCCGATCCCGAGTGCGAGCATCTCGGGCTCAGCGAAGCTGGTCGTCGCCGCGGCGCGGCTGGCAAGCCCCCGGGCGCGGTCCGCCTTGGCGACGGCATCCTGGTCAAGGGCATCGCAGGCCGTGGTCATCTGCGCGTAGAAGACGACGCGCGAAAGCGCCTTCTGAACGTCCTCGGCTGCCTCCAGCCAGTCGGCGAGGGCGGCGGGGCTGTCGCCGAGGTGGCCTTTGAACTCCGCGAGGTCGGGGAAGCGGGCGCCGACCGAGGCGAAGGAAGCCTCCCAGTCGTTCCAGCCCGGGAACACGCTCTCGGCGTTCCATCGGTGTTGCTTCGGGACTTCGCTGCGAGCGGACAGGGTACGGCTACTCATTTAGCGGCGCAACCTCCGTGGGTTTGGTGACGGGTCGGGTTCAACGAAAGACGCCCCACGGTCGCCCTCGCCCTGAGGCGGCCGCGGCGGGAAGCGGGAGGACTCCCTAGGGCTTTTTGGGCGGCTCGACGCGTCTCGCGTACCGATCCTTGTTCACAAACACCCGGATCAGCGCCGCAAGGAGGAAGATTCCGAGGAAGATCTCAATGAGAAAGATGCTGTTCACTGCTGGGAGTCAATTGTGACACGCGACATCGTGGCCGCGACCGCGGCCTACGAGAAATGGCTGGGCAGCCAGGTTGCGATCGTTCGTTCCGATCTCGCCTATAAGCACGAGCAGATGGCGGTCGACCCGTTCCCGTTGCTTCGCGCGACGTACTACCGGTGGGCCGAGGTCTTTCCCGAGGTCTGTCCGGACCTGGTCGGCGCTCCGCGCGTCCTGGCCGTCGGGGACCTTCACGTCGAGAATTTCGGGACCTGGCGCGACGGCGAGGGACGCCTCATCTGGGGAATCAACGACTTCGACGAGGCCACTCCACTGCCCTACACAAACGACCTCGTCCGCCTCGCCGCCTCGGCGCGCCTGGCGGTTGCCCACGGCAGGCTCGGGAGTCGGGTCGACGACCTCATCGCCGAGATGCTGAAGGGATATCTGAGTGGTCTCGAGTCCGGCGGACTGCCCTTTGTACTTGCCGAGAAGAACGTGGTCCTGCGCAAGTACGCGGAGGCGGCCCGTCGGGATCCGGTCACTTTTTGGGCACGGCTCGCCGATCTGCCCCTGGCGAGACCGAAAGCCCCGGGCGCCGCGGTGGCGATCCTGGAAACGGCGCTGCCGGCGCCTGAGCTCCATTACCGACTCCTGCGCCGACGGTCGGGCCTTGGCAGCCTTGGCCGCCCCCGACTCCTGGCGCTGGCCGAGTGGGACGGCGGCCACGTTGCTCGCGAGACCAAGCCGATCCTGCAGTCGGCCGCCACGCTTGGTGCCAAGAGCTGGACGCTCGGCGACGTGCTCTACCAGGACATCGTGAGGCAGGCGGTCCGGGCGCGGGACCCGATCCTCCGCCTGGACGGCGGCTGGATCGTGCGGCGCCTGGCCCCGGATTGCGTCCGCATCGAGCTGCCCGCCATGTCGACGAAGACCGAGCATTTCCTCCTCCACGCGATGGGCTTCGAAACAGCCAACGTCCACCTCGGTACGGGCAGGGCGGTCGCCGCGATCAGGAGCGATCTGAAGGAGCGGCCGCCCGGCTGGCTCTCGACAGCGGCCAAGGGCATGGCCCGCGCGGTGAAGGACGACTTCGTGGCCTGGAAGAAGTCCGGGCTCGGCTCCAAGCCGAAACCACCGCCGCTCCGCAAGTAGGTCTGCGCGCCGGCCGAGCTCCCGGCCATCTCGTTCTGTCGCGCGCTTGTTCAGTCGATGGTGGCGATGCCGCCCGCGACGGGGATCACGGTGCCCGTGAGGTAGGCGCCGGCACGGGAGGACAGGAAGATCGCCGTCCCGGCGATGTCCTCCGGCCGGCCGGGGCGACCCATGGGCACCTCTTTGGAGACCGTCTCCTCGGCTTCGGAGGTGTCGAAGATCCAGGCGGTCATCCTGCTCGGGAACAATCCCGGCGCGATGGCATTGACGGTTATGTGCTCCTTGACGAGCGCGTGGGCGCTGTGGCGGGTGAGCATGTGCACGGCGGCTTTGCTTGCCGAGTAGGAGTAGTTCTCCGAAAGCGGGATGACCAGGCCGTCGACGGACCCGATGTTGATGACTCGGGCCGGGTCTTCCTGCGTTGCCGCCGCCCGCAAGAGGGGCAGGAAGAACTTGGTCAGGTTGAAGATCGCCTTGACGTTGATGTTCATCACCTTGTCGAAGCCGGCGTCGGGAAACTGGTCGAACGGCGCGCCCCAGGCCGCACCGGCGTTGTTGACGAGGATGTGGAGCTTTGGCTCCTTCGCCGCGACCGCCTCTGCGAACGCCCGGGCGCCTGCCTCGGTGGAAAGATCGACCGGGATCGAGGTGCATTCGCCGATCTTGCTCAGCTCGGCCGCGGCGGCGTCGCAGGCCGCGGCCTTGCGCGCGCAGATGTAGACGCTGGCGCCGGCCCTGACGAAGCCCTCGGCGATCATGTAGCCGATTCCGCGCGATCCGCCGGTCACGACGGCCGTCTTTCCACGGATCGAAAACAGATTTCCGATGTCAATGCCCACGAACGAGCATGCTAATCGAGTTCATCGGGCCATCCGGGGGTTTCATTTGGAACCCCGTCTGGGTAACAATGTTCTTGCACACGCGCGGTCGCGTGCGCCGAACTGTGGGTTTCCGGGGATTCCGGGATCAACTCATCACGCCAAAAGCCCAAGCTTTGCGTGTCGGCGTCACTGTCGGCAGCGTATTTGAATCTGAGGAGATGTAGTTTCGTTGGCACTGAGGACCGCTGAACTCGAGGACCGGACCGCCGGAGAGACGCTGCTCGCCCGCAGCGAGGCCTTGATCCTCGTCGGGATGGAGGAGGGGCGCCTGCACCCCGATGCCGTGCTGGTTGCGTTCCCGGAGCTGGATCCGGCCCAGGCGGAGCCCGTCTTCGAGATCCTCCGAGCCATGGGCATCGCCATCGGTGAGGACGAGGACGAGACGGTCGACATGTTCCTTGTCGAGGAGGTCGAGGAGAACTCGACCGCGCTTGCCGATCCCGTTCGCATGTACTTCACCGAGATCGGCAAGGTTTCGCTGCTGACTGCGGCCGACGAGGTCGAGCTTGCCAAGGGCATTGAAGCCGGCTCGCTCGTCGCAAAACAGAAGATGATCGAGGCCAACCTGCGGCTCGTGGTCTCAATCGCGAAGAAGTACATCGGCAGCGGCATGCCTCTCCTCGACCTCATCCAGGAGGGCAACCTCGGCCTCATCCGCGCAGTCGAGAAGTTCGACCATCGCCGCGGGTTCAAGTTCTCGACCTACGCCACCTGGTGGATCCGGCAGGCGATCACCCGCGGCATCGCGGACAAGTCGCGCACCATCCGGGTACCTGTCCACGTCGCCGAGACGATCACGCGGATCGCGCGTGCGACCTCGCGCCTCCACCAGGCGCTCGGGCGCCAGCCGGCCGAGGGTGAGATCGCCGAGGAGCTCGGCCTCACCGTCGAGATGGTGCAGGCACTTCTCCGCGCCGGCCAGCAGCCGGTCTCGCTCGACAGCCCGATCGGCGAGGAGGAGGAGAGCGAACTCGGAGATCTGATCGCCGATCACGACGCCATCGTCCCCTCGGAGGAGGCCACCCGCACGCTCCTTAAAGAGGATCTGGAGACAGTCCTCAACGGGCTCTCGCCCCGCGAGCGCCGCCTCCTCCAATTGCGCTTTGGGCTTGCCGACGGGCACCAGCGGACTCTCCAGGAGATCGGCAAACGGATGGGGGTCTCGCTCGAACGCGTGCGCACCCTCGAGCGCCAGGCCCTTGGCCACCTGCGCATCGCGGGCGGCGCCGAAAAGCTTCGCGCCTACCTCGATTAGTCCGCCGCCCGACTAAACCAACGGGGGAACGTCGAGCTCCACGTCGCCAGCGATCATCCGCACTCGCGCGCCCTGGCGGCGCTCGAGGCGCGGGCGTTCGATGGGTCCGCCGACCCTGACGACGACCCCGGCCGGAGTCCTGTAAACGCCCGGTGGCAGGGTCTTGGGCGCGGGTTCGGCCGGCTGCACGCGCTGAGCCGGCGCGGAGCGCGCCTCTGCCGGGTCACCGCGCCTCTGACGTTCGGGCCGCCCGCTGGGGACGATCGTCAGGCGGGGCGCTCCCCGAGGAACCGTTCCCGAGCCGGGCTCCGAGGGCTGGGTTGGCGGTTGCCGGCCTTCGGAGGCAACCGGGCCACGTTCGCGCGCCTGCTTCAGGGAAAGCTCGAGGAGCGCGCTGCCGCGGCCGCCCTCGAAGTAGGCGTTCGAGACCCGGCCGGGATCGGCCAGGCGGCGCAGGCAGGCCTGGCAATCGGCTGCCCTGTCGATGGCCTCCATAACGCCTGGGCCGAAATGTTTGGCGCAGAGCGTCTCGACCGGCTCCCCGGGAGCGAGCCGAACGGCCAGGTGGATGCGGCCCTTGCCCTTCCGGACGGTGACGAAGTCGGCGCTCACCGCCGGAAGGGTAGCGCTTGAGCGTGGCCGCCTACCCGTGAGGCTCGAGGAGAACGACGGGGATCCGCCGCATCGTCCTGCGCTGGTAGTCCCCGAAGAAGGGAAACCTGGCCACGCTCTCGGTGAACAAGAGCTCACGCTCCTCACCTTCGGTCACGCGGGCTCGCATCACGACGGTGGGGCCGCCCGTCACCTGAACGGTCACGTCTGAATCGGCGAGCAGGTTGTGATACCACGCCGGGTTGCGGGCGGCGCCGGCCTTGGAACCGATCAGAAGGATCGACTCTCCTTTCGGCTGGGCGAGGATCTCAATTGTCCGGGGGAGCCCCGTCTGCCGGCCGATGGTTGTGATGTGGATCCGCTGGGGCTCGTTGATGACCGGCATCTCAACCGACGTTACCCGAAGTCGAATTCGGTGCCTTCCAGTTCCAGGAGCCTTCGTTTGAGTGGCAGGCCGCCACCGTATCCCGTCAGTGAGCCGTCGCTCCCGATGACCCGGTGGCAGGGGATGAGAATCGGGACGGGGTTGGCGCCATTCGCAGAGCCGACTGCGCGCGCGACCCCTCCGATCCGGTGCGCGATCTCCCCATAGGTCGTGAGCATCCCATAGCCGACCTCCGCCACGGCGTTCCAGACCCTCAGCTGAAACTCCGTCCCACGCGGCGCGACCCGGGTGTCGAACTCGCGCCGGGTGCCTGCGGCATACGCTCTGAGCTCCCCCTCCAGTAGCTCGAGGCGTGGGTCCGCGCGCCCCCCGCCAGCAGTGGTCCAGGCGCCGAGCCTGCTCGGGCTCTCGCCCGGTAGAAACAGCCGTTCCAATCCGCTCTCACCGAAATGGGCGTGGAATGTTCCCAGAGAGGTTTCGATCGCACCTGATGAGTGTTCTGACAGGGTAGGGACCATAGCTCTGTAACCCGATCTGATGCCACCGGTTGCAGGAAAAGACTTCCTTCCCGGCCTGCGGAGGCCGGCCACCTCGGCCGGCCTCCCCTGAAATCGCGTTGCTACTACTTCCAGATCGCGCTCGGCCATACGATTCCCGAGCCCATCGCGCGGGCCTTGCCGCCATCCGGCAGTGTCGGCGAATCGTATCCGTGGATCGAGGTCTTGGAGGCGACTATCCAGATCGTCCGAGTGATGAATAAGTAGGGGAGGTCGATGGCGAACTGCGTCTGAATGTTCTTATAGGCGGCAGCCCTCGCAGCCGGGTCCGCCGACGCCCGCCCGGTGGCCAGGGCCTTGTCGATGAGCGGGTCTTTGTTGCGCGCGAAGTTGAGCGCCTGGGTCCCGTTCTTGCCGGCGGTCAGCGCCGACCACCAGACGTAGTTCGCGTCGGGATCGGGTGAGTTGAACTGCCGCCAGCCGTACGCCTGGTAGTTGCCGAGGATGGCGTTGAGGATGTACGGGCTCTGCTCGAACTGGACGATGTCGGCGTTGATGCCGACCGTCTTCCACATCGACTGGATGAGCTGGTTCGTCTGCAGGTTCTTGGGCGAGTTGGTGGTCCCGTACTTGAATGAAATGGGGCCCTTTTCCTTGATGTACGCGTCGGCCAATGACTTGGCCTTGGCCGCGTCGAAGCTGGGGTAGTTGTTCGCGACGTAGTAAGGCGAACCGGGAGGAAAGGGACCGTCGGAAGGCTTGGTGAGCCCGTTGTAGACGGTGTCGATGACCTTCTGGCGATCGATCGCGTAGGCGAGCGCCTGGCGGACGCGGAGATCGTCAAGCGGCGCGACCGTGGTGTTGAGCATCACGAAGCTCTCGTCGGGCTCGCCGAGGACCGAGTCCATGTCGTTGATCGATGTGAAGCCCTTGTTGTCCTTGAAGTCAGCCGTGGTCTGAGTGTCGCTGGAGTGTATGAAGTCAACGTTGCCGGCCTTGAGGCTGTTGCCGCGGGACTGCGAATCAGGGATGGGCTTGTAGGTGATTGAGTCGAGATACGGCAGTCCCTTCTGCCAGTAGTTGGGATTCCTCACGGCCGTGAAATGGTCGCCCGGCACCCACTCCTTGAACATGAATGGCCCGGTGCCGATGGGCTGGGCCTTTCCGCTGGTGTCGGCGAGTTGCTTGAGTCCGGCCACGTGGCCCAACTGGCCAGTCAGGTAGATGGGGAAGGGAACCCAGGGTGACTTCGTCGTCACCGTCAGGGTCAGCGTGTCCACGACCGCCGTCGAGCCGAGGTTGAAGAGGGCGGGCCCGGTCAGGGGCGACTTGGCGAGCCCATCGATGTTCACCTTCACCGTGTTGGCGTCGAGGTCGGAGCCGTCGTGAAACTTGACGCCAGGTCGCAGCTTGATCGTCCAGACCGTGTAATCGGCGTTGTGGTCGATGGATTGGGCCAGGTAGGGCTTGATGCTGCCGTCATCCGCCTGAGTGAAAAGAGGGTCGAACACGGTTCGCGCGTACAGGAGCCCAGTCGAATCCCAGGCGCCCTGCCGGGGGTCGAAGCTGTTGATCTCGGCCTCGGTTGCGAACGTTACGGACCCGCCCTTGCGCGGGCTCAGGCTGGTCGAGGTCGAGGTGGTCCCGGAGCTGCACGCCGCCAGGAACTCGGCGAAGCTGCCGGCCGCGACCACCCCTCCGGCTGTCTTGAGGGCCATGCCCAGGAACTTGCGACGGTCGTAGATGTCAAACACTGATTTGTCTCTCCTCCTTTGTTTGCGCGGTCGATGACGTCTCGGACTGCCGCTCGAGCGGGAAATGGCAGGCGACGAAGTGACCGTCCACGAGCGGTCGCATCTCCGGCTCGCGGTCGGCGCAGATGGATTCGGCACGAGGGCAACGGGTCCGGAAACGGCACCCGCTGGGCGGGGCGATGGGCGAGGGAAGCTCCCCCTGGAGCGAGGCTGCGGAGGGCTCGGGGGCGACGGTCGGGTCGGGGACGGGCACCGACGCCAACAGGGCCGCAGTGTAAGGGTGCGCAGGCATGCCGTAGAGGTCGTCGGCGGGTGCGACCTCGCAGAGCTTTCCCAGGTACATGACGGCGACCCGGTCGCTCACATTGCGCACGACAGCGAGATCATGGGCGATGAACACCAGCGTCAGCCGGTAGCGCGCCTTCATGTCCTCGAGAAGGTTGAGGATCTGCGCCTGGACCGAGACGTCGAGTGCGGAGACTGGCTCATCGCAGATGATCATCGTGGGATCGAGTATCAGGGCCCGGGCGATGCTGATGCGCTGGCACTGGCCGCCGGAGAACTCGTGGGGCCGGCGGTGGCCGACGGCCTCCGAGTTGAGACCCACCGTCTCAAGCACATCGGCCACTCGGGCCCTCCGCTCGGCCGGTGTGCCGACTCCCCAGATCGCCAGGGGCTCGGCGACGATGTCGCCGACAGTGCGCCGGGGGTTGAGCGATGAGATGGGGTCCTGGAAGATCATCTGCAGGCGCGTGCGGGTCTTCCGCAACTCCTCGCCGCGGATTTTGGTGAGTTCCTTGCCCTCGAACCGCACGCTCCCAGAAGTTGCGCGTGGCAATTGCATGATCGCGCGTCCAGTCGTCGATTTTCCGCAGCCGCTCTCTCCGACGAGACCCAGAGTCTCGCCCGGCTTGACGTCGAAGCTCACGTCGGAGACCGCGTGCACCTTGCGGCCGTGGCCCGCTCCGAACTCCACGACCAGGTTCTCGACGCGCAGGAGCGAGTCGCCTTCTCGGAGGTGAGACGTTCCGGCGCCTGCCATCAGGACGCCTGTTCCGCCTCGACGACCGCCGGTGCGGCAGTCTCGGATCGAGTGACGACCTCGACGTCGACCTCGCCGGCCTCCACCGGGTACCAGCAGGCATGGAAGTGACCACTCTCCACCTGCATGAGCGGCGGGGCTTCCGCCACGCATCGTTCCCGGGCGTACCTGCAGCGTGGCGCGAACGGACAGCCCGGGCCGAGGTTGGCAAGGTCGGGCGGCCGGCCGGCGATCGTGTCGAGGCGCCGGTGAGCAGGGTCTGTCACGCGCGGGATGGAGCGGAAGAGCGCCTGTGTGTAGCGGTGTTTCATCGCCCTGAACAGCACCGGCGTGGGAGCGCGTTCGACGATCTTGCCTGCATACATCACCGCGATCTCGTCCGTGCGTCCGGCGACGACGCCAAGGTCGTGCGTGACGAGGACCATCGCCATGAAGCGCTCTCTCTGCTGGCGCGTGAGAAGGTCCAGGATCTGCGCCTGGACGGTGACGTCCAGCGCCGTGGTCGGCTCATCGGCAAGCAGCAGGCGGGGGCCGCAGGAGAGTGCGATCGCGATCGTGATGCGCTGGCGCATACCACCCGACAGCTGGTGGGGATATTCGCGCAGGCGCCGCTCGGGGTCAGGGATACCCACCGAGCGGAGGAGATCCACAGCACGTGAGGTGGCCTCACCACCTCCGATTTTGAGGTGGTGGCGCATGGTTTCGGTGATCTGGCGGCCGATCCGGACAACCGGGTTGAGGGAGGTCATCGGATCCTGGAACACCATCGATATCTCGGCGCCGCGGATGTCACGCAGGTCGGACTCGCTCATCGAGGAGAGCGGCTGCCCATCGTACTTGACCTCGCCGCCTCGCACGACATTGACGCGTGGCAGCATGCGCATGATCGAGCGCGAGAGAACGGTCTTGCCGGAGCCCGATTCGCCCACGATGCCGAGCGTGTGGCCGCGATCGAGGTCGAAACTGATGCCGTCCACCGCCTTGACGGTGCCCCGGGCCGTGAGGAAATGCGTGTGCAGGTCGCGGACTTCGAGGAGGGCGCGTTCGGAGATGCTCACAGTGCGCCCTCGCGGACCTGGAAGTAGGCCTGGAGTCTGTCGCCGGCGAAGTTCAGGGCAAGGACGGTGCTGAACATCGCGAACGAGGCGAAGAAGGCGACCCGCGGGTCCTGGGCGATGACCTGTCCCCCCTCGGAGATCATCCCGCCCCAGGTCGGCGTCGGGGGCCGGACGGAGAGGCCGAGAAAGCTCAACGCTCCCTCGACGACGATCGTGATGGCGACGGCGACGAGCGAGAAGGCCAGGGCTCCGGGGAGGACGTTGGGGAGGATCTCGCGGATCAGGATCCGAGCGTCCTTGGCGCCGAGTGCGCGGGCGGCGAGCACGAACTCCCGATTGGAGTAGGTGATCGTGTTGGCTCGGATGATGCGCGCCAGGGGCGCGATGGAGAGAATGCCCAGTGCGAGAGTCACCGTGAACAGGTTCTGACCGAGGAAGGTGACCACCGAGAGCAGGAAGATGAGACTCGGGAAGGCGAGGAGGACGCTGCTCACGCCACTCAGAATGGTGTCGGCGATTCCGCGGTAGTAGCCGGCGAGGAGCCCGATGGTGCCCCCCACGAGCATGCCGAAGGAAATCGCAACCGACCCCACCGTAAGGGAGACGCGGGAGCCGAAGATGATCCGGCTGAACATGTCGCGGCCGAGCTCGTCGGTGCCGAAGAAGTGCTCGGTGCTGGGAGTCTGATGGGGCTTGCTGGCGCCGATCGCTAGGGGGTCCTGGAGCGGAAGGTTTCCGGCGAAGATCGCCAGCAGGACGACAAGGACGAGCCAGCCGACCGCGACCCAGAAGTCGGGACCGAGGCGGCGTCCGATGAAGGCGCCTGTCCGGGTTGTCTGCGCGGCAACCGGAGCGGGGGGTGCGAGGACGCCGGCAGCGGCGTCGACAAGCACTGGTTCAGGCTGCAAGACGGGCGCTCCGAATCCGAGGGTCAAGAAGCACGTAAAGCATGTCGACTATGAAGTTGATGGTCACGAAGGCGCCCGCGACGAACACGCTTGTCGCCGTGACGACGAGGTAGTCGCGGCCGTAGATGCTGTTGATGGTCAGCAGACCGAGCCCGGGCACCTGGAAGATGTACTCGATGATGAAGGCACCTCCGATGAGGGTGCCGATGTTAAGTCCTGCGACGGTCAGCAGAGTGAACGTCGAGGGCCGAAAGGCGTGCCGGAGCAGGATGTACGAGGTCGGCAGTCCCTTGGCAATTGCAAGAGTGATGAAGTCCTGCTGGAGGGTCGCGATCATGTCGGTCCGCAGAACCCGCACGTAGACGGCCATCGAGCCCAGGCCCAGCGTCAGCGCGGGAAGGGTCAGCGAGTGGAGGTTTTCGAGCGGGTCCTCCGTCAAATGCACATAGCCGGTCGCCGGGAAAAGGTTGAAGCTCACGGCCAGGAAATAGACCAGCACCTCGGCGAGGATGAAACCGGGGACCGAGAGAAGCCCGAACGCCGCGCTCGACGACAGCCGGTCGACGATGCCATTGGGCCGGACCGCGGAGATGATCCCGAGCGGGATGGCCAGGCCGAGAGCCACCAGTTGGGAGAGGAAGATCAGCTCAAGAGTCACAGGCGTCCGCTGCTGGATCGAGAGCAGAACCGCCTGGTGATTGACGTATGAGCTGCCCAGGTCGCCGTGGAGGAGATTCCACAGCCAGACGAAGTAGCGCTGCCAGACCGGCTTGTCGAGCCCCAGTTGCGCCGTCAGCTGTGCCACCGCCTCCGGGGTGGCGGCAGGCCCGAGCAGCGTGTACACGGGGTTGCCGGGCAGAAGGTTCAGCATCAGGAAGGCAAACGCCGAAACGCAGATCAGGACTACCACGAGCTGAACCACGCGCCCGGCGATGAACCTCACCGGCGCGGAGAATACACCCGGGTATTCTGTTCTGACCACTCGCAGCCCAAGTGGGCAACCCCCGCCTCTAGACTCGCGGTGGCATGGCAGTGCGGAAACGTCGCCAGAACGGGCGGATGGAGGGCAAGGTAGCCATCGTCACGGGCGCCGGGTCACGGGGCGATGGCATCGGAAACGGCCGGGCCTCGGCCATCCTCATGGCCCGCGAAGGAGCTCGCGTCGGACTCATCGACAACGTGCGCGACTGGGCAGCGGAGACGGAGCGAATGATCGCCGCCGAGGGCGGTGAGTGCCTTGTCGTGGAGTGTGATGTGACCGACGACGGTTCCTGCCACGCGGCCGTAAAGGCCGTCGTCGACAGGTGGGGGAGCCTCGACATCCTCGTCAACAACGTGGGGGTCGGCGGCCCGCCCGGCTCGGCCGTGGACGTCGACATCGCTGCCTGGGAGGAAGGACTCCGCATCAACGTGACCTCCATGATGCTGATGGCCAGGCATTCGATCCCGGAGATGATCCGGACTGGTGGCGGCGCGATCGTGAACATGTCCTCCGTGGCCGGCCTCACCGGCGGCCACCCGCACCTCCTGTACTCGACGACCAAGGGCGCAATCGTCAACCTGACCCGCTCGATGGCGTCGCACCATGGGCGCGACGGGATCCGAGTCAATGCTGTTGCGCCCGGCATGGTCTACACGCCGATGGTCTCGTCGCGTGGGATGCCGGACGAGCTTCGGGATTCGCGTCGGCGACGCTCTCTGCTCCAGACCGAGGGCACCGGATGGGACGTCGGCTACGCGGTTCTCTACCTGGCCAGCGACGAGGCCCGCTGGGTCACGGGCGTGACGCTGCCGGTGGATGCCGGAACCACTGCCGGAACGGCAGCGATCTCGGCCATCCCCCCGAGCTGAACAGGACATAATCGGGCCTGTGAACGGCGTCCATGACATGGGCGGCATGCACGGTTTCGGAGCCGTCATCGCCGAGAAGGACGAGCCGGTTTTTCACCATCGGTGGGAGGGCCGTGTCCGTGCGCTGATGGCGATGACGGTCTTCCGCTACTACAATCTCGACGAATTCCGGCACGCCATCGAGAAGATGCCCGCGGACCGCTACCTGCGCGCCGGTTACTACGAGAAGTGGCTGCATGCCGTGGAGTCGCTGCTCCTCGAAAAGGGCGTCATCACGGCGGCCGAGCTACTAGGCCAGGTGCCGCCGTCCACCGTGAAGGTGGTGACGCTGGAGCGCGCGCCGCGCCCGGCCCTGGTGGCTCGGTTCAAGCCCGGCGACCTGGTCGTAACGCGCACCATGCACCCCCGGGGGCACACCCGCCTGGCCCGCTACGCGCGGGGCAAGCGCGGCGTCATAAGGACGGTCAATGGCCCCTTTCTGCTGCCCGACACCAACGCCCACGCGACCGGTCGCGACTGGGAGGCCTGCTACGCGGTCGAGTTCACCGCACGAGAGCTATGGGGCGAGGACGCCGAGCCCCAGACGGAAGCGACGGACAGGATGTGCATTGATTTGTGGGAGAGCTACCTGGAACCGGAGGAGGGCGAATGAACGAAGACGATCACGACCACGACCACGACCACGAACACGGGCATCACCACCATGGTGATGGGGGCCACCACCCGGAGGCGCCTTCCGAGGTCGAGGCTCGCGCCCTGGCGCTCGAATCCCTTCTCCTTGAGAAGGGACTGATAACGTCCCAGGAGATCGACACGATCATCTCGGCCTACGAGCACGACATCGGTCCCATGATCGGCGCCCGTGTGGTCGCGAAGGCGTGGACCGACTCCCCCTACCGGGCGCGACTGCTGGCCGACGGCACTGCAGCCGTTCGCGAACTCGGCTACGACCATCCTGCCAACACCGAGCTGCGCGTTCTCGAGAATCGACCCGGCGTCCACAACATGGTCGTCTGCACGCTCTGCTCCTGCTATCCCTGGGCCGTCCTCGGGCTGCCGCCGGTCTGGTACAAGTCGGCGCCCTATCGATCACGGGCCGTCAGCGAGCCTCGCGCGGTACTCAACGAATTCGGCGTTGACCTAGCGCCGGGTGTCGCAGTGAATGTGTGGGACTCCTCGTCCGATCTCCGCTACATGGTCCTGCCCGAGCGCCCGGAAGGCACCGAGGAATGGACCGAGGCCGAACTCGCCGCCATCGTCACGCGCGACTGCATGATCGGTGTCGGGATACCCCAGGTGCCGGTTCAACCTTCGGCGGAGAGGGTCTCCTGATGGCTGTTGACCGGAGGATCGCCAACCTCGACGGCGAGGCAGGCCTCCCGCGCAAGAATGGCGAGCTCGTGTTCCAGGCGCCATGGGAAGGCCGCGCGTTCGGCATGGCCGTCGCCCTCAACGACAGGGGCGCCTACGAGTGGGAGGAATTCCGGGGCCGGCTGGCCGAGAACATCGCCGGCGGCGAGCCGGAGTATTACCACAGCTGGCTCGAGGCGCTCGAGAAACTCCTCGTGGACCGGGGTGTACTGAGGCCCGAGGAGATCACCGCGCGTGCCGCCGAATATGAGGCGCTGGAACGCGACCCCGTCTTCTGATGGCCCAGCTGAAAGCGCGTGGAGTCGTATCGGTCGCACCCGGGGAGGAGGCCCGGCTCGAGGACGTCCTGGTCGACGACCCTGGGCCAGGCGAGGTGCGGCTGAGGATGCTGGCCGCCGGCGTGTGCCACTCCGACCTCCACGCGATCAATGGTGGCATGGGCGACGCGTTCCCCTGGCTGCTCGGGCACGAAGGTTGCGGTGAGATCGAGTCGGTGGGCGAGGCCGTCGACCCCGCTCGCGTCGGCGAGCGCGTGATCGTCTTCTGGCGGGCCCCGTGCCACGACTGCCGCTACTGCCGACGAGGGCTTGTCGAGCTCTGCGCAAGCGTCAAAGGCCCCGGGCCTCGGCTGCACCGGACGTCCGGGGAGATCCTCACTCCGGTGCTCCGCTCGGGAACCTTCGTGACCCACACCGTCGTGGCATCCGGCCAGGCGGTGCCGGTTGCTCCCGACATCCCGGCCGAGGTCGCCTGCCTGATCGGTTGCGGCGTCGCCACCGGAGTGGGTTCGGCCATCCATACCGCTCCGGTGCGCCCCGGGGACAGGGTGGCGGTCATCGGCTGTGGCGCTGTCGGGCTGAGCGTTGTCCAGGGCGCACGGATCGCCGGCGCGGCGTCGATTGTCGCGGTCGACCTCAATCCACGCAAGCTCGAGTGGGCGCGGAAGATGGGCGCCACCGCCACCGTGGACGCCTCGCAGGAGGACGTTGTGACGCGGGTGCGGGAGCTGAGCGGCGGGTCCGGCGTCGACCATTGCTTTGACGTGGTCGGCATCCCGGCCACGCTGATTCAGGCGATCGAATGCTGTGATGACGCGGGCTCGGCGATGCTCGTCGGCGTTCCTCCACGCGACGCTCAGATGACGTTTCCCACAGGCCTCCTCTGGAACAACCGCCGGTCAATCCGTACCAGTTGGTACGGAAACTGCTTCGGTCCCCGCGACTTCACCCTGCTGGCCGACTGGTATCGGAACGGCTCGCTCGAACTTGACTCGATGGTCTCGCGGAAGATCTCCCTGGAGCAGACAGCGGAGGCTTTCGCGATCATGGCGAAGGGCGACGAGCTGCGCTCGGTGATCGTCTTCTAGGCGGTTCGAGAGCTCTTTGGAGCGACGAACTTCATCAGCTCGTCGAGTGGATGGGACTGTTCGGGAATGGAGCCAAACCAGGCATTCGGGATCCAGCTCGAGGGCCGTTTGAGGTCGCCGAGGTGAAAGTCGGTCGCTCCGTACGCAGTGAGGACGTGGTGCACGAAGTCGAGGCAGTTGTTGCTCACAATGGTGTAGGTTCTCCGGCTCTGCTCGAGGGCCGTCGCGTCGGCGAGCTCGGGGTGGGCACCAGGCACCGGCCAGGCCTTGAAATGGGCGTAGCGAAGGCGGCGGACGACGGCGACGAGTCGGCCAAGGTCAGGCTCGGGCGCCGTCTCCTGCCAGAACTCCATGATCTCCGGCTTCGCGATCGGATAGCCCTTCGAGTCCTCGACGCTCCCGAACGTGTAAACGGTCTCACCGCCTTTTTCGCGCGTGTAACCCCAGGCGACGTGGCCGAGGTGGAGCGCGCTCTGGGGTCTTGAAAAGGCGAAGGCTGTTCCCTCCACGTCACTGTCCGCTGTGAAGGCAGGCGTTGAAGAAGACGGTCAACGCCACTGAGGCGACGACGCTGATCACGAGTGAGGGCAGGCAGCCGACAAATCGAAAGCGCGTCCGCATAGTGATAGTAACGCTATCAGATTAGCGGGTACAAAGGAAGCGGTTCCATCCAGAAGAGAATGGCGGCGCACCGGCACGGGTTCCCGTCCGCCGGGCAACTCCAGCCGTCCCGCGCGCTCTCCTCGAGAAAGAAGTCGGGCACCCGCGCGCCCTCGGAAAACCCGAGCTGGCGAAAGAGCGGTGCCGAATAGCCAAGCGGATACGTGGTGGGCAACCAGGCGATCGCGACGGCCGCGGCGCAGCCTTTTTCACGGAACCACTGGACTCGGCGCCTGATGAGCTCCGCGCCGAGCCCGCGGTGACGAGACTGCGGCGCCACCGCGAGGGCCGAGAGGGAGCCGACCGGACCGGCTTCGAAAATACGTCGAGCGGCCTCGCCGAAGGCCTGGTAGTAGCCGGCATCCTCCCTGACCAGAAGCCTGCCCATGGCGATCGCGGTCATGTTCGGGCCTTCCCAGGCGGCCAGGATGATGGCAGTCGGGTCGGAGCCGGCGGCCCGCAGGTAGTCGAGGCTGAAGAGGCCATTCCCGAGCTCGGCGTCGATGAGGGCCAGCGCCTGCTCCAGGGCTTCTGCAGATGTCACGTCCAGCTGAGCGATCATGGTTTCAGGTTCCTCGGCCATACTCCAAGCATGGACAATCCGGCGTCCGGCGGTCCCGACTTCGACCTGATCGCCGCTTCGATCCGATCGGATGCGGGCGACCTTCGCACGTTCCTCAACGTCGTCGCCGTAAAGTTGGAGGGAGCCCTCCCGGGCCACGTGACCGTCGAGCGCCAGGGCGGCCTTTTCACCAAGGACCACCCGGTTCGCCTCGTGCGGGTGGCATTCGGAGACCACCGTTACGAGATGGAATGGGTCAACGGTGAGGTCGAGGCCAGGCTTGCGACGGGCGGCTCGCCCGCCGCGCGACTCCCCCTTGAGCGCTGCCTCGAGCTGCTCTCCGAAGATCTCGTTGGCGAGGCACGCAGCGGCACACATGCGAAGGCGGCGATGGACAGCCTTCTCGAGGGCCGCCTCCCGACGGACGACATCGCAAGGCCGCCCGACCTTGACACGCAGATCCTCTATCGCTGGCCGAAGCTGCGAACAGCGCGGTCCTCCGTTCTCATCGTCGGGCCCGACGAGCAGGGATTCGTGGTTCACGAAGGCCGGGTGGAGGGGCCTGTCGGCCCCGGCCGGCACACCATCGAGGAGATCGTCGGAGTGGCCGGCGCCGACGTCGCGCTGGGCGATTCGGCTGATCTCGAGGCGCAGGTCTTCCTGGTCTTGACGCGAGAGCTGTCGGGTCTCAAATTCGGCGGCATGATCGATAAAGTCGCCGATCCGGAGACGACCCTTGCTGTCGGCCTCCGCGTGTTCGGGGACTACGCTCTCCGCGTCGTCGACCCGGCTCAGGTCGTGAACAAGCTCGGCTCGGGCACCGAGCAGGTCCCCAACACCCGCTTTACCGACCTCGTCCGCGACCTCCTCCTGAAGGTGTTGCGCGAGGACGTCGTGTCGCACATCGGCGCCCAGGGCTGGCCGATCCTCGGCCTTGCCGCTCACATGCAGGAAATCGAAGCGGAAACCCTCAAGGCGGTTCAATCCCCCGCGGATGGGTATGGAATTGAAGTGACAAGGATGGGGAATTTCACGATCTCGATGAAAGACGAGGATGAGGCGCTGCTCACGGCGCACCGCGCCAGACTCGCCGACCTCGCCGCCGGCAGCCGCCACGAGCAGGCCTGCGGAAGCTGTGGCGCCACTAACCCCGCGGGAGCGCGCTTTTGCCTCGAGTGCGGCAGGCCGCTTCTCGCCGCCTGCACCAAGTGCGGCACCGCCAACCCGTCGAGCGCCCGTTTCTGCCAGTCGTGCGGCACCGCCCTCTCGCTTGTCGCCGGCGGAGGCGCCAGTGCCTGAGAAACTCCTTCGTCTGCTTCGAGGAATCCGGCTCCGCCTGGAGCCGCTGCCCGCCTGGTGGCCGTTGGCCGTCCTCACGGTGGTCATCGCCGTCACGCTGGTCCTCCCTGACATCGCCTTCGCGCGCGGCGGCGGAGGCGGGCATGGCGGAGGCGGTGGCGGCACCGGAATCGGCGGGGGCGGCGGCGGAATCGGAGGAGGGGGCATCGGCGGCTCTGGCGGCGGCGGCTTTCGAGGTGGCGGTGGCGGGGGCTTTTTCATCCTGCCGTTCTTCTTCGGTGGTGGCGGCGGGTTCATCAGCCTGCTGATCGTGATCTTCCTCATCTGGCTCTTTCTCCGTTTCGTGACGAGCTCGATGCACCGCGCCGACAACAGGTGGCAGGACGACCGCGCCTTCAGCCAGCCGGCGCCGATCCTGAACCTGCGTCAGCCGGTTGGAGACGCCGACCTTTCCGCAATCGCGATGGCGGATCCGCAGTTCAACAGGGCCGCCTTCCTGGCCCGGGTTGAAGAGGCGTTCACACGACTCCAGCAGGCCTGGCAGGACCGCGACCTGGCGGTGGCGCGGCCTTACATGGGCGCCGGCCTCTACCTCAGCTGGCAGACGCAGATCGACCAGCTGAAGCTGCTCCACAAGAAAAACATGCTGGAGAACCTCGAGGTCCTGGGAACTGCGATCGCGAGCGCCGCCCACGGCTCGCGATTCGACCACATCACGGTTCGGGTCGATGCCCGGGCGGCCGACTACGAGGTCGACGATCGCAGCGGCGCAATCGTGTTCGGCTCGCGCAGTGTCGAGGAGTTCGTCGAGTACTGGACATTCGAGAGGACCGCGGGAGCGACGACTCCTGATAACGGCGGTGTTCTGGAGCAGGTCTGCCCCGTCTGCGGCGCGCCCCTCAAGATCAACGAGATCGGCGATTGCGAATACTGCGGCTCAGCGATCACCAGCGGCAAGTTCGACTGGGTTCTCGCGCGTATCGACCAGGCGGACGAGTGGGAGGCTCACGCCGCCCAGCGGGCCTCCGCCAACACCGACTCGACGCCCGCGGTCGCGTTCGCCGCAGCGGCTGGGATGCAGGCGATTTCGGATTCCGACCCGGCGTTCGACCCCGACGCATTCATCGAGCGCGCCGAGATGGCCTTCTTCCTGATCGAAGGCGCCTGGCAGCAGAACCGCATCGAGACGGTCCGGCCGTATTTCGATGCTTCGTTGTATCAGGCCTGGCAGGAGGGCTCAGCACGGCAGGTCGCGAACGGCCAGCGCCAGGTGCTCGAGAACCTGAATGTGCAAGGGGTGCAGGTCGTGGGCGCTTCGCACGGCGCCGAGGTGGACCGGATAAGGATCCAGTTCGACGCCGTTGCCGCGAACCAGATCGTCGATGCCGCCACGGGGGCCTACGTCACCGGTCAGCGCTCGGACCAGCGCTTCACCGAGTATTGGACCTTCCAGAGGCCGGCGGGCACCGCGACGCCGGCCGATGGCGGTGTGCTCGCCCACAAATGCCCAAATTGCGGCCGGCCCCTCACTCTCAATGAGGCGGGCGACTGCGCGTCCTGCGGAGCGCCCGTGACGAACGGGAAATTCGACTGGTCGCTGGTATCCGTCGAGCGTCCGGGAGTCCTAAACGCCGTCTAGTTTGTAGTCTGCCCGGAGACCAGCGTCGAGGGCGGCCTCGAATGCCTCCAGCGTCGCTTCCAGGCTTCGCCCTCGGAATGTGAAGGCCGCTGCCCGGGCATGCCCGCCGCCGCCGAAGCGCACTGCGATCGGCGAGACGTCGACATCGCGCCCACGCATCGAGACCGTTCTCTTGCCCGCGTTGACGATCGCCGTGGCGGCGACGTTGAGCTCGTTCATCAGCCGCTCGGCGAGGTCGGACTGGTACTGCTCCGCGTAGCAGATCGCCCAGTGGATGCCGTCGATCTCGACCCGGCGTGCCTGTTCGACCTTCTTGGCGAGGAACTCCTCGCGCCGGGAGTCCTCATTCTCCAGGAGCATCAACTCTCCCTCCGTGAACTCGACCCTCGGATCGCTGGAGAAACGGGCGAGGAACTTCTCATGGCGGACGAGGCCGACGAGGGCGGCCAGTGGACGGGAGCGGGGATCGCTGTGTTTCCACAGGTCGTGGTCCTCGACGACGGCCGCGAAGTCGGCAAGGGCCGGCGGTCGCCCGAGGTGGTCGAAGAGGAGGCCTGTCGCGCTGCGGCTCTCATCGATCGTCGCCCACGACCACCTGGCCAACGCCTGGGCGGAGCGGTGGTGGTCGAGAAGGGTGAAGCCTCCGCCCGCCGCGATGAAATTCTCCACCAGGTCGGCGGTCGTGGCATCGACGGCGTGGTCGGTGACGAGAACCTCGTGGTCGCTCGCCTCCGCCATGCGCTCCTCCAAAAGCGCTCGCACACGGCCGTCGATCTTGCCGTTCTCCACCAACTCGATCGGCCCGGCGCCCGGCAGCACGACCGAGAAGACGACGGCGCAACCGATGCCGTCGAGGTCGTTGTGGGTCAGCAGCGCAGTCTTCATGTCCGAAGTCAGATCGTAGCCGCGACGACAATGAGGCCGATGAGCGAGATCCCTGAAGGCTGGCGCCCCGCGACCGAGTACTTTACGCGCTGTCTCGTCGCGATCTCCAGCGTGAGTCCTGGCGCGGGGGAGACCAGGGCTTCGCTGGAGGTGCTCCGCCTCCTCCGCGACGGCCTGGAGGACACCTACACCGAATCTGGCCTCGACCGGTTGCCGGACGACCCGCACTCAAGGGCCAACGCCTATGCGCTCATTCGGGGGACATCGCCGCTGACGGTGGTCATGCTCGGCCATCTCGATACTGTCGGGACCTCCGACTTCGGCGTGCTCGAGCACCTCGCGCTTTCGCCCGACGGGCTGGCCGCCAACTTTGAGCGACTCCGTAGCATCGCGCCCGAAATAGACGGCTTCGAGCCTTCCGAGTGGATGTACGGCCGCGGCGCAGCTGACATGAAGAGCGGAGTGGCGGCGACGATCGCCGTGATGCGCCACCTGGCCCAGCGCAGCCGGGAGACGCCGCTGCCCTTCTCCGTGGTCGTCGTGGCGACGGTGGACGAGGAAAACGAATCGGCCGGTGTCGTCGAGGCTGTGCACCTGCTGACGCGACTCCGCCAGGCGCACGGCCTCGAGTTCGCGGGCGCCATCAACACGGACTACGTGTCCGCGCGTTTTCCGGGCGACACGGCGCGACCGCTCTATGCCGGCACCGTCGGAAAGCTGCTTCCGAGCTTCCTCGCCATCGGCGTCGCCGGGCACGCGGGGCAGCCATTCGGCGGGCTCGACGCCAACCTGATCCTTGCCGAGCTCATCCGCGACCTTTCCCTGAATCCCGACCTGGCGGACATTGCGGACGGGGTGGCCAACTCGCCGCCTGTAAGCCTGAGGGCGACCGACCTCAAGGACCGCTACGACACCCAGCTCGCGCTGGCCGCCCATCTGGCCCTGAACCTCGTTACTGTCAGCATCCAGCCCGGAGATCTCCTGGCCGAGCTCAAGACGAGGAGTGCCGCGGCCTTACGGATGGTCGTGGAGCGCTCCGGCGATGCGGAGGACAGGTGGCGTGAGCGAGCCGGCCTCCAACTCCTGGAGAACAAGCACCACGAGACATCTGCGCACACCTATGCCGAGGTGGCAGCTGCGGTGGTCGAGCGAGTTGGCCGGCCGGCACTTGAGGCGGGCCTTGCGCTGGAACGGGAAGGGTTCACACCCGCCATGGACAGCCGGCGGTGCTGCCTGGCACTCGTCGAGGCGACCTGGCGCCTGAGCGGGTTGAAAGGGCCCGCCGTGGTCATCTATTACGCGCCGCCCTTCTATCCGCACCTGGCGCCGCGACCATCCCCCCTTGTCGAGGCGCTGGAGGCCCTGACGTTGGCCCACCCCGACCTGGAGCTCGTCCTGGAGCGCTACTTCCCGCTCCTTTCCGACCTCAGCTACCTGGGCTACCAGGCGGGCACCGACCTCGACGTACTGATCGCGAACATGCCGATCTGGCGGGCATCGACTGCGAATGGCGCGGAGCAGGGCTATTCACTTCCCTTCGATAAGATCCGCGCTCTTGACATGCCGGTCGTCAACATCGGCCCCTATGGGTTCGGAGTACACCAGGCCGGGGAGCGTGTCCACCGCGCCTACTCCTTCGAGGCCCTGCCGCAGCTCATCCTGGAAACCATCGACCGCGTAGCCGCCGCGTCTCCGGGCTCGCGATCATTTGTGAGTTAGGCCGGGGGCTGGTCTTTTCGGCCGCTGAGCTCGGGTGCTCGGCCGCCGCGATCACCGACTCGGCCCGGGATCGGCGAGGTTCGTCCGAGGTGCGAAGCGAGCCCGTAGAAAGAGGACGAGCAGGCCGGCGATCGGCAAGACGGCCATCTCGAGCCAGCCGGTAGGGGCAGGCGAGATGAGTTCGCCCAGCAGCGGCCCTGCGAACGCGCCGGTCGTGTAGCCGGTGAAGATCAGGCCGGACGCCGTGTTGGGTGCCGAGGGCATCGCCTCGGCCGAGAGGCGAGGAAGGATGCCGGCCGGAGCTCCGAACCCGACACCGGCCAGGAGCGAACCGAGGAAGATCGGAACCGGGGCCGACCCGAAGTAGAGAAGGGCAGCGCCGAGGAGGCTGGAGACGAAGAGGCCGCCGACGACGGCGTGCACGCCCCAGCGGTCCGTGGCGGCCCCGCCGATCAGGCGACCGGAGCCGTTACCGGCTATGAAGGCGCTGACGACCGCGCTCACTATCCAGGCGGCGACGCCGAACCGGCTGGCCTCGAGGCCCACGTG
>JAYUBK010000014.1:0-8989 GCA_043740835.1 Chloroflexota bacterium | reverse complement strand
CAAGGCCAGCCTTGGGGTCACCGCGGCCGGTCTTCGGGCATACTGCGCGGTCGGCATGAGAACCCGCCCGCCGGCCTGTGGCATCGACTACGGCACGAGCAACAGCGCCGTGGCGCTGGCGATGGACGGCAAGGTGGCCGTCGTGCCTCCCGATCCAGGTGTCGACAACCCCTCCCTGCCCTCGGTTGCCTACCTGCATCGATCCGGGCGCCGGGAGGCGGGAGAGGACGCGGTCCGCGAATATTTCACCCACGGCCACCTTCGCACCCTCTGCCAGAACTGCTCTCTGGTCCGCTACGGCATCGAGACTGAATGCCGGCAGTTTCGCAAGGGCGGCGGCTGCAATGACACCAGGCTCGTGACCGGCGTCAAGCGCGACCTGTCCCGGCTCGACTTCATCGCCACGCACTCGTGGGCCCAGGATTTCGAGCTCCCGGACCTCGTCTCCATCGTCCTCGCCCGCCTCCGCGGCGCCGCCAGCCGAGCGGCCGGCGACGAGGTCCGAAAGGTCGTCCTCGGCCACCCGGTCGTCTTCCCCGGCGCGGCCGAACTGCAGGAGCGCTCGCACGAGCAGGCGCTCAAACGGCTGGAGGAGGGAGCGCACCTGGCCGGCTTCGAGGACGTCGCCTTCTTCCCCGAACCGGCGGCGGCAGTCATCGGCGAGGAGTTGCCCGACGGCGTCTTCCTGTCGGTGGATTTCGGCGGCGGCACGTTCGATGCCGCGGTCATCGAGGCCCTCCACGGCGCCGCCGAGGTCCGGAGCCTGACGGGCGTCGCCATCGGGGGAACGCTCTTCGACCAGGCCCTCTTCGAGACCTCGGTCGGCGAAAGACTTGGCCTCGACGCCCTTCCCTACTGGCTCTTCAATGACATGCGCTCTCTCGCCGGCGTGCACACGCTTCTCTCCGACGCCGGATTGCCGGGAGTGATCGGCCGCGTGGGAGGTCAGGCCGCACGGGTCGCTTCCGCGATCCTCTTCGAGGGCAACGCGTACTCCTTCTACAAGTCCATCGAGGATGCCAAGATCCGCCTTTCGACGGAGCCGGAGACAGTGCTCCGCTTCCACCGCCCGGGCATCGACCTATCGGTGAAGCTGCGCCGCACGGAGTTTGAGGCGGTGATCAAGCCTGATCTGGAGCGCGTGGAAATGGTTTACATGGAGGCCCTGGACAAGGCCGGCATCGGACCGGATGCCGTCGACTATGTGCTGCGTACGGGCGGCTCTTCGCGGCTTCCGGCGTTCATCGCGCGCCTGGAGGCGATCTTCGGACCGGACAAGGTCCGGGAGCGGGACGCCTTCACGGGAGTCGTGCGCGGGCTCGGAGTGCGCGCCCGCGACATCTGGCAGGGGCGGCCCTAGAGTCCTACCCTGGACTCGGGCTCCAGCCCGGCCACTAGGCGCTTCGCGACCCGATCCGCTTCTGCGAGCGGCCCTTGAGGTAGTCGACGAGGATGTATTCGCCGAGGTTTTCGGGCTGGACGAAAAAGGCCCGGCCCCGGTTCAGCTTTGTCACCCGATTGATGAACTCCGTGAGGTACGGGCCGCGCTCGAGCATGAAGGTGTTGATCACGATTCGATCCCGGGTGCAGCGCTGCACCTCTTTCAGCGTCTCCTGGATGGTCCTAAAAGTGGGCGGGTAAGCGAAGTAGACGCGGCCCTGGTCGAGATGGGCGGTCGGCTCACCGTCCGTGACCATGATGATCTGCTTGTTGCCGCGATGGCGGGACAGCAGCGAACGCGCCAGCTGGAACCCATGTTGCATGTTGGTGCCGTAGACGTAGTCGTTGAGGGTCAGCTGGGCCAGGGCTTCGGGCTTCAACTCGACGGCCTGGTTGGAGAAGCCGACGATGTACAGCTTGTCGCGCGGATACTGGCTTCGGATTAGGGCGTCGAGGGCCATCGCGACCTTCTTGGCAGCTAGAAAACAGCCGCGCAGGAACATCGAGCGGCTCATGTCGACCATGAGGACCGTGCATGCCTGTGACGCGTGGTCGGTCTTGCGCACGACGAAGTCCTCGGGCTCCATCTTCACGGGCACCCCGCGCCCGTCGCGCTGGAGAGCGTTGAAGAGAGTCTCCTTCAGGTCGATGATGAAGGGGTCCCCGTATTCGTAGTCCTTGAGGTCCTCGCCGGCCTCGGTCCCGATGCCCTGCATCGAGATCTGGTGTTGGCCGACCTGACTCTTCTTGAGCTTCTCGAAAATGGAGTGGAGCGCGTTCTGGCCGATCTTCCGCATGCCCTTGGGTGTCAGCTCGAGGCCACGCCCGCGACGCTCCACGTAGCCGCCCTTCTCGAGCAGCTCGGTGACCTGGCTGAGCTGCTCGAGTGACTGGCGAGCCTCGGGGCCCAGCAACTGCTCGGCGAGCCCCTTGTCCACCGAGTCGAGACGGAAGCTCCCGCGCTCCAGCTGGGACTCGAGGCGGTCGATGCCCTGGAGGCGCTCCATCAGACCCATCGCCTCCTGCATCCCGATCGGCTCGTCGCCCATGAACGGGTAGCGCTCGGTCATCGCCGAGGGCGGCATCATCGATTCCATCAGCGCCCCGAGGCGAGCCAGCTCGAGGCGCAGCGAGTCGTCCTGGAGGAGCTCCTCCATCATCCGGCCAAGCTCGGCGCGGGCCTCCGGCGACATGCTCCGGAGCAGCGACTGCATCTGCGCCATCTGCTTTTGCAGGTGCTCCATCAGCTGGTCGAGGTCTTCGATCCCGGGCGGGAACATGTGGCCGAACTGATCCATGAAGCCCTTGAAGTCGGGCGTCATGCCCTGCGCTCGCTCTTCGAGCATCTTGTTGAGCGCCCCGACCATTTCCCGGACCTCCGACACGTCCTCCCTGGTCATGTTCTGGACCGACTGCTTCAGGCCCTTGAAGCTCTGCTCGAGCATCTGCTGCTGGAGCTTTTGGAGCAGGTCCTGGAACTTCTGCGCGGCTTCCGGGTCCATGAACTCGTAGTCCTTGAGGGCCTTCATGCGGCCCCCGAGGTCGTCGGGCACCCGGTCGAGCTCGTCGCGTCGCTGTCTCGCCATCCGCTCGAGGAGGCTCTTCTCGCTCTCGCCCGCCTGCTCGAGGCGCCGGTCGATGCCCCTGCGCTCCATGTCGATGACTTCCTGCAATTGCTCGCGGATGTCGTCGACGACGCTGTCGAGGTCAAAGCGCTCGAGCTCACGTTCACGCATTTCCTGGAGCTTTTTCTGAAGTTGCTCGAGGCCCTGGATGTCCTTCGTTCCCCAGCGGTAGAGCTTCTGCAGCGCCCCGTTGATGTCGCCGTAGCTCATGAGGTCATCGGAGATCGACTCCAGGACCGCATCGGCGTCGAGCGGGAACGGCTGCTGGGAACCGTCCCAGGCCGAATAGCGGTATTTCAAACGACATCTCCCGGCTTGATGTCGAGGATCCTGATGCCCGGGCCGACAAGTTCCTGCACCTGGGCGGGAGTGCCGTCGAGGACCGGGAAGGTGCCGAAATGCATCGGGACCACGGTCTTGACGCCGAGGAGTTGGGCCGCCCTGGCCGCCTGCTGAGGCTCCATGATGTAGTGGCCGCCGACGGGCAGGAACGCCACCTCGGGCTTGTACATCTCGCCGATCAGGGCCATGTCGCCGAAGATCCCGGTGTCGCCCGAGAAGTAGATCGTGAACCCGTTCTCGAAGCGAATGACGTAACCGACAGCCTCTCCGCCGTAGACGATCTGGTCGCCATCGGAGATCCCGCAGCTGTGGTCGGCGTGGGTCATCGTGAACTGGATCCCATCGACGTCAACCATGCCGCCCTTGTTGGATGCCAGGCTGGTCGCGCCCGCCACGCCCTTTTTCTCGAGCCAGGCCGCCGTCTCGAACTGCGCGACAACCTTCGGCTTGGTCGCCTTGCCGATCTCAACGGCGTCGTAGATGTGATCGAAATGGCCATGGGTGATGACCATGATGTCGAGGGCGTCGATCTTTTTCAGGCCTTCCGGAGCGACCGGATTGTTCATGACCCAGGGGTCGATGAGAATCGATTTGTTGCTGGATGTCCTGGCCAACCAGGTGCCGTGGCCTATCCAGGTGAAGGAGACGCCGTCATTGATCGCCACTGTCACACCTCCAACCGACGAGAAAGCCTGCTGATCTCCGTATTCTGGCACCGGCGTCCGTCCGGCCCGGGCCGGCAAGATCAGTCGCTCGGCAGCTTGCTCCCGGCCCACTGCTCGGCTTTCAGGAACTCGATGAAGGCGGCGACGGCGCTGGGCAGCCGTCGCCGCTTCAGGCGGACGATGTTCCATTGGCGGCGGACCGGGAAGCCCTCGACGTCGAGAACGACAAGGCGGCCGCTTTTGCGCTCGAGGTCGATCGCGAAGCGGGAGATTGCGGCGACGCCGAGGCCGCTCTCCACGGCGTGCTTGATCGCACCGTTGGAACCGAGGGACATCGCGACCTGGAGGGTCGTCCCGGTGCGCCTGGCGACCCTGTCGATGGTCATCCGAGTGCTGGAGCCCTCCTCCCGCATGATGAACGGCTCGCCTTTCAGGTCGCGCAGTCTGATCTTCCCCCGCTCGGCCAAAGGATGACCGGGCGGGGCCACCATGACGAGCTCGTCGGAGATGAACGGCACCGTGACGAGATCGGGGTTTTTCTCGACCGGCCCGACGACCGCGAGGTCGAGCTCGTTGCGCAACACGAGGTCCTGGACCTGGCCCCGGTTGCCGATCTCGAGCGAGATCACGAGGCCAGGGTGGAGCTTTTTGAAGGCTCCGAGAGCGGCTGGCATCACGTAGATCCCCACCGTCGTGCTGGCGCCGACCTTGAGCGTCCCACGAGAGATCCCCCGCATCTCCTCGAGAGCGATCGATGCCTCGTCGACGAGGTTCAGCGTCTGGCGGACATAGCCGTAGAGGAGGTGGCCGGCCTGGGTCAACTCGACCCGCTTGCCCAGGCGATCGAGAAGGTCCATCCCCACGGCGCGCTCCAGTTCCTTGACCTGATAGGACACCGATGGCTGGCTCAGGCGCAGTTCGTGAGCGGCCGCCGAGAAGCTCACGCGGTCTGCCACCGCCTTGAACACGCGCAGTTGGTGCAAGGTGATGTTGCGCTCGAGAACGAGCGGCGCCAGGGCAGGTGAGACGGGCGGGCGAAGGTCCATCTAATTTCTCAATAGATAATGGTCCATCAATGGCCAAGCCCAAGCGGCAGGGAGGCTTGAGCCCGGTCCGGCGAACGCGCCGCCCGGTCTCCAACCTTGAAGCCCCCGCTCTAGAGAAGGCGACTCCCGCCGAGCAGCGACTCAACCAGTACCGCAAGCGCCGGTACGAGGCGGTTCACGCCGGCGGCGAGCCCAAGGGCCGCCTCTCGGCTCGCGCCCGCATCGACCTTTTCCTTGACAGGGACAGCTTCACCGAGCTCGACCTGTTTGCCACCCACCGAGCCCATGGGTTCGGCATGGAGGAGAAGAAGATCGCGGGCGACGGAATGGTCGCCGGCTTCGGCGACGTCGATGGGCGGCCGGTCTGCGTCTACGCCTATGACGCCACCGTGCTCGGCGGTTCGCTGGGTGAGGTTACGGCCGAAAAGATCCTCAAGGTCCAGGAAATGGCGCTCCGCGACCGGGTGCCGATCATCGGGATCAACGACTCGGGGGGCGCCCGCATCCAGGAGGGCGTGGTGGCGCTGGCCGGCTACGCAAGCATCTTTTTTCGCAACGTCCGCTCTTCAGGCGTGATCCCCCAGATCAGCGTCATCGCCGGGCCCTGCACGGGGGGCGCGGTGTACTCGCCCGCCATCACCGACTTCATCTTCATGGTCAAGGGTGTTGGCCATATGTTCATCACCGGGCCCGAGGTCATCCGGGTCACCACCGGCGAGACGGTGACCTTCGACGACCTCGGCGGCAGTGAGGTCCACGGCACCCGCAGCGGCGTGGCGCATTTCATCTCGGCCGATGAGCGGGAATGCGCCGAGGGTGTCCGCCGGCTTCTGTCCTACCTGCCTTCGGCCAGCGGTGAGAAGCCTCCCTACATCGATACCGGCGACCCGCCCGACCGGGCGGACGAGTCGCTCCAGACGATCATCCCCGACAGCGCAAACCTGCCCTACGACATGCGGGAGGTCATTCTCAGCGTCCTCGACGACCGCCAGTTCCTGGAAGTTCAGCCCTTCTTCGCCGCCAATATCGTCATCGGACTGGGCAGGCTCAACGGCCACGTGGTCGGCATCGTCGGCAACCAGCCGCGGGTGCTGGCCGGTGCGATAGACATCGACGCGTCGGTGAAGGCGGCGCGGTTCATTCGCTTTTGCGATGCCTTTGGGATCCCGCTTGTCTCCTTCGTCGACGTGCCGGGCTACCTGCCCGGTACCGCCCAGGAATACGGCGGCATCATCCGCCACGGTGCAAAGCTTCTCTACGCGTACGCGGAAGCCACGGTGCCCAAGCTCACGGTCATCACCCGCAAGGACTACGGCGGCGCCTACTGCGTCATGAGCTCCAAGCAACTCGGCGCCGACCTGAACCTTGCCTGGCCCACGGCGGAGATCGCGGTGATGGGACCCGAGGCCGCCGTGAACCTCATCTACCGCCGCGAGCTGACAACCGCGAAGAACCCCGACGCCAGGCGAAAGGAACTGGTGGCAGACTACGTCGAGCGGTTTGCGAACCCATACGTCGCCGCCGAGCGCGGCTACATCGACGATGTGATCGAGCCGCGGGAGACTCGAAGGATGCTGATCCGGGGCCTCGAGCTCTGCCTCAACAAGCAAGTGGATCCGCCCCGCCGCAAGCACGGAAACATCCCACTCTAGAAAGCCTGCCGCCAGCAGGGGTCAAGCGGCGGCGATCCGCCGAATCCCGCCCGGCACGGGCATCCGGGCCACGCGCAGCGGCAACCAGTAGCCTTGCGACTTGCATGTCGCTGCCTGAGACCAACCCGCTCCACGGTGGCCTGATCCTTGTCGAGGACCTGCACCGCTCCTACGACAAGGTCGAGGCGGTTCGCGGAGTCTCCTTTTCGGTCGGCCGGGGCGAGGTATTCGGACTCCTCGGGCCCAACGGCGCCGGCAAGACGACAATCCTCGAGACGATCGAAGGGCTTCGCAGAGTTCAACGCGGCCGCGTTGTCGTCGCCGGTATCGACGTATCCAGGGACCCGGCCCGCGTCGCCCGGATGATCGGTGTTCAGCTGCAGCAGGTCGCCTTCTTCGAGCGGCTCACGCTGATCGAGCTTCTGGGGCTATTCGCGGATCTCTACGAGGTGGAGGCCAAACCTTCCGAACTCCTCGAGCTCGTCGGATTGAGATCCAGGGAGAAGGAGTTCGCGAAGAACCTGTCGGGAGGCCAGCGCCAGCGCTTCTCGATCGCCTGCGCCCTTGTGAACAACCCGGTCGCAGTGTTCCTCGACGAGCCCACGAGCGGTCTCGACCCGCAGGCACGGCGCAACCTCTGGGCACTGGTGCGATCGCTCCGCGAGAGGGGGATGTCCGTGTTGCTGACGACGCATTACATCGAAGAGGCGGAGGCGCTCTGCGACCGGGTCGCAATCCTCGCCGCGGGCCAGGTAATCGCCCTCGACACACCTGCCGCCCTCGTCCGCGACCTCCTGGGATCCGGCTTCCACAAGGATGTCGAGGTGGCGGCCGCCAACCTCGAGGATGTCTACCTCAACCTGACTGGTCGCGCGATCAGGGATGAGGAAGGCTGATGCCCGCCCCACTCGGCCTCCGCCTGCGCCCGCTGCGCGCACTCTTCATCGCCAACCTGCGCACCTACGCGCGCAACCCCATCGCCAGCTCCGGGACCTTTGTCGTGCTACTGGTGATGCTGGGGGCGGTCCACATCTTCGACCTCCGCGGCCAGGGCTTCTCGGCCGTCGTCACCGACCAGGCGAACACGTCCGTGTCATTGGATCTCATCACTCAGCTCCGCCACGAGCCGGGCCTCGACGTGACGATCGCCGACCTTGGTACGGCCAACGCCCGCTACCTGGCCGGCAAGGCCGACCTCGAAGTTGTCGTCCCGCCCGATTTCGGCCGCCGAGAAGCGGACGGCCGGCTGACACCGGGGGCAGTTCGGCTGATCTACAAGGTGGGCGGGCCGGGCGTCTCAGCTGCCGCCCTCGTGGCGGCGGAGGTCGGCGTCGTCGACCGCCGCGCCCAGGGCGCTCCCCAGGAACTCACGGCAGTCAGCGAAATCGGGAACGCGGGCGTCGGCGCGCTCGACATCTTCCTGCCGGGGCTGCTCGGCTTCAACATCGTCCAGTCCGGCCTCATCCTCGCAGCGGGCATCTTCGCCGGCTACCGGTCCGCAGGAGTCCTCCGCCGCATCCAGGTGACCGGTGTGGCGCCCGCCAACCTCGTCTTTGCGCACGCCGCGTCGAATGTCCTCCTGACCACTGTCCAGACCCTCGTGATGATCGGCGTCGCGGAGATCGTGTATGGCATCCACCTCGACATCGCCGCACTGCTACTCGTGACGATGCTCGGTTACCTGGTCTTCCTCGGGATGGGGTTTGCAATCAGCGGCTGGGTCCGCGACGCCCAGCGCGCGCCGGTAATCGCCAGTTCGGTCGGGTTTCCGATGATCTTCCTCGGCATCTTCCCACCGGGGATCTTTCCCGCGGGCGTGGCCCAGGCGGTCGGCCTTCTCCCAATCGGCATGGTCACCCACGCCCTCCGCCTGATCGTCGAGGGGGGCGGGATCTTCGCGACGAGGACGGACCTGCTCGGGCTCTTGATCTGGGCTCTCGCGGTCCTCGCGATCGCCGGCCGGACTTTCAGGTGGGACGAATAGGCTGTTCCGAGGTGGTCGGCAGGTCTGGGCTGTCGGTCCGGTGGACCTTTTCGTCGGATCCCACCAGCACGGTGCCGTTACCGATCACGACGCTCCTTGGCATCTCGGCGGGATCATGGGCTCCGACCGCCAGTTCTTAACACCCCGGGTTGGAGTGGCGGTCGGCCCTGTTTAGAATCGCCCCAACGTCCCAGCACACGAAGGAGCAACTTTGATGGCCCCCCAGGTAGCCACA
>JAYUBK010000013.1:0-9025 GCA_043740835.1 Chloroflexota bacterium | reverse complement strand
CGAAGTAGTAGTCGCCCACCGCGATTGCGCGTTCAGGGCCTTCGGCGGCGGCGACGGTCGGCCTGCCGCGCCTCCGGGGGCTCTCGTCGACGTAGTCGTCGTGGACCAGCGTTGCAGTGTGGATCAGTTCGATCGCGGCGGCCAGCGTCGCCGCGCGGAGCGGGTCGTGGCGGGGACCGAGGCGCGACGTCATCAACACGAGAAACGGTCTGAAGCGCTTGCCTCCGGCCTGGACGAGGCGCCTCATGGGCTGCCCCACTGGATCGGGATCGGCCAGCAACTGGCGCTCGAGCTCGATCTCGAGGAGCTTGCGCTCCGCGTTCATCGGCGCCTCCGCGAACTCGCCGTCGAGCTGGATCGCCACCTCCCGCCGCCGGGGCCCGTCGAGCTCGACGGCGAAGATCGCCTGCCAGCGGCCCAGCACGAGGTTGCCTTCTTCGACGAGCGCTGTGTGGCTGGGCTGGAGAAGGATCTGCCGGCAGTGCGCATGACCGTTGACGGGCTCGTCGATCGGGATGCCGGTTCGCAGGGAGAAGTCGTCATGGAGATAGGTCGCGTCGGACGGTGCCAGGCGTTTTAGCATCGCCTCGAGGTCGGCCATCAGGAGTGGCTCCGGTTCATTGACCGCGAGGCCAAGGGTGGTGTGCATCGACTGCAGGAAGACGCGGCCGTTGCGGAGACCGGACGCGTCGATCGCGGCCTGGATCTGACCGTTCAACGAGATGAACTCGGTGAGGCGCTGGCTTTTTACGCGAAGCCTTTCGTTGACGATCACGCGGATTTCCCCGCGATGGCGGCGAGTAGGAGGGTGCGCACCGGTTCCAGGCTTTCGCCGGCGGCGGCCGCCGCGCTGGAGGCCTCGATGGCTCGCGCGAAGCCGATCTGCAGACGCTGATCGCGGGCGTCGGCGAGCAGCCGCGATGCCCGAGCGAGGCAGAGGTCGCCGCGCAGGAGGTCGGGCGCAGAGGCGGCGCGGCCGCCGAGGCACTGGAGCCGGAGAGCCACCTCGACGAGTGCCGCGGCGAGGGCGACCCGGTCGCGATTCTCCTCCACCAGAACTCCGGTCACCGAAAGGTAGGCCCGATAGGAGTCCTCAAGGCCCGACTCCCAGAGCGTCTCCAGGGACTCGAGCTCCTCCTGGACGATCATTCGACTGCCTCGATCATCGATCCGGCTATCTCACGGAAGGCGGAGAGAGCCAGCAGGCAGGACTCGTCGTCGCGGCTGACGACGTAATAGAGGCCGAAGCCGAGAACGGTGTTGAGGATCAGCGGAACGAGGACCTTGCGAGGCAGCTTGAGCCGGATCCGCCCGCTGCGCTCGAAGCGGTCGAGCTGTTCCTCGATGACTTCCCGGTAGCGCGTGAAGAGCTCGGGCAGGAAGGCTTGCAGCCGCTCCTGCTTTGGCGCCTGTACAAGGAGGTCGAAAGCGGCGAGTTGGATGTCGCCGAGCTGGCGGAGGCTTTCCCAGATGCTTTCGACGCCCACCTCCAGGACCTGCACGGGGTCGGTCAGCCGATTGAGGGCGCCGCGCAGTTCCTCGACGGAGCGCGAAGTGAGGTGTCTCCAGGCCTCCACGAGGAGTTCGGACTTGGTCGGAAAGTAGTACTGCAGGTTGCCGATTGCGACCCCCGCGCGGGAAGCGATGGCGCGGACGCTGGTGCCCGCATAGCCGTTCTCCAGCAGGGAGTCGGCCGCAGCCCGTACGATCTGCTCGCGCGCGCTGAGCCCCGGCTCGGCGCTGATCCCCGTCCCTGTCTCGGTCATACGTATGTATTAGGTTACGGGAGAGGCACTCTCCGAAGTCAAACCGCAACTCGAATAGGAAGTTCCAAGGTGCGAATCCACGACATCTCGATCACGGTCACGGAAAGTACCCCCACCTGGCCGGGCGACCCGCCCGTGAGCCTCAGGCGTGCCCACTCGATCTCCGAGGGTGACGCCGCCAACGTCTCCCGGTTGGAGGCCGGCGTTCACACCGGCACCCACATCGACGCGCCGGCCCATTTCATCGAGGGGGCCCGTGGGATCGATTCGTTGCCCCTCGAGGCGCTCGCCGGCCCCTGCCTCGTCGTCGCCGCGGACCCACCGGGAACCACGCTTCGACCACAGGACCTGCCGGCCACGGATGCCATTAGGATCCTTTTCAAAACACGTAACTCCCGCCACTGGGCCGCCGCTCCAGGGGAGTTGCAAAAGGGTTTTGACGAGGACTTCGTCGCCATCGGGCTCGAACTGGCGAAGGACCTGATCAGGCGAGGAATCCAGCTCGTGGGCGTGGACTATCTCTCGGTCGAGGAGTTTCGGGCGCCATTCGAACATCCTGTCCACCGAGCGCTGTTGGAAGCCGGGATCGTCATCCTCGAGGGTTGTGATCTCTCGGCCGTGGAGCCCGGCGAGTACCACCTCTACGCGCTGCCCGTGAAGCTCGGAGGGTCGGACGGAGCGCCCGCGCGGGCCATCCTGATCGAAACCGAGCCCTGATCGCAGGCATAATCTAGACCGATGCTGACTCACGAAGAAGCGTTTCCCAACCGCCTGGCCGGCGTCATCCGCTGCTCCGACGGACAGAAGGCGTTCCACGCCTGCATGGCCGCCGTCGAAGGCGGGATCGGCACTCTCGAGGTGACGACCGGAGTTCCCGAGTGGACCGAGATCGTGCGCGGCCTCAGCGCCAGCAGCGGCCGCCCGGTCGGAGTGGGCACCGTGCTCAAGGCCGAGCACGTGGCGATGGCGGTCGAAGCCGGGGCGGCTTTTGTCGTCACCCCGATGCTCATCCCCGAGGTTGCCAAGGCTGCCAAGGAGCTCGACGTCCTCTGCGTGATGGGCGCCCTGACCCCGACCGAGATCTACCAGGCGTTGGCGCTGTATGGCGCCGACATCGTCAAGATCTTCCCGATCTCCGCGGTGGGCGGCGCCTCCTACCTGCGCTCGCTCAGCGGCCCGCTGCCGGGCCTGCCGCTCTGGGTGTCTGGGGGTGTCGAGCTGGACCAGGTGGGCGAGTACCTGAAGCTTGGCGTGAGGGCTGTGGGTCTCACCACCGCTCTCTTTCCGACCGACGCAGTCGACAAAGGCGACACCGAGACGATCATCGCGAAGGCCCGGCAGGCGGTCTCTGCTCTGGCTCCAGTCGCCTAATCGCCCGAGCTCCGGTCGGGTCAGGACCTGACGACTGTGCTCGTGATTTCCCACGAGAGGTCGATTGTCACGTCCCGAATCCGCGCACCACGTTGCTGAGCATGTTCTTGACCTGGCTGCCCATGGTGATCAGGACGATGATCACGACGATTGCGATGAGCATCAGGATCAGGACGTATTCGATAAGGCCCTGGCCCTCTCTGCGCTTCAGGTACGACATCGGTGACAAGATAACCATCTAATCCTGAATCTTGGTCGCTGCCCTCCGGAGGGCTTCGGCCACGACGACGCGAACCATGCGTTTGCGCCAGACATGCGTCAAATCGGTGTTGTCGAGCGGTTTGGCCGGCTTGGCGGCAATCTCGACCGCGGCCTCGATCGTCTCCTGGTCGAGGCGACGACCGCTCAGGAACTCTCCCGCCGCCCGGACCTCGAGAGGGTGGCTGGCCACGGCCGAGAGCGCGATCCGGCAGCTGACGACGATGTCGCCGTCGAGGTGGAGGACGACCGCGGCGCCGGCGATTGGGAAATCGATCGACCCCCGGCGGCGCAGCTTGACGTAGGCGGAGCGCATCCCGGCGGCGACCGGGAAATGGACCCAGGTCAGCACCTCTTCAGGCCGCTTCGCGAGGTATTCGATTCCGTCGTCCCGATAGAGCGCTGCAAGCGGGATCTCCCGCACTCCCTCGGGACCCGCGAGGCCCGCCGTGGCGTCGAGAATGAGAGCGATCGGAGCCGTGTCGGAGGACGAAACCGCCCAGCAGCGCCGGCTGCTGGGAGCCACCAGGCAGATGACGCCGTCCTTCTTGATGCAGAAGCCGATCGACTTCCGCCACTCGTAGGACTGGTTGTAGTAGTTACAGCGGGTGTCCACGCAGAGGTTGCCGCCGATGGTGCCGGCATTGCGAAGGGGGGGAGAGGAGACCAGGCCGGCAGCCTCCGCGAAACCTGGCAGCGCCTGCCGCAGCGCCCCACTGCTGGAGGCTTCGGAAAGGGTTGTCGTGGCGCCCACCCGGATACCGCCGTCGCGACTCTCGATGCCGCGCAGGGAGGGCACCTGGATCAGGACCTCGGGTTCGAACTGTCGGCGCTTGAGGTTCGGGAACACGTCGGTGCCGCCGGCGACGAACATGCCGCGGGGGCCCAGCTCGGCCAGCATCCCCGAGGCCTCGGCGGCGGACCGGGGGCGCCGGTACTGGAGGCGTGGCAGGCGGAGCACTAGCCACCGCCGCCGGCGAGGGCCACTTCCAGCTCGGCACCAACCCGGAGGTCGTCGGGAGCCGGGGGCTCAACCATGACGAGGGGCGGGTACGGGATGCTCGGAAAGCCCTTCGGGCCGTACCGCGGCGCCTCACCCCTGGCCTTGGCCTCGAGGGCGCGAATGACCTTCTCGGGAGTTATCGGCGTCTCCTCGACCCAGATCCCGAGCGCGTCGTGGACGGCGAGGTTGACGGCCGGGATCACGGGCAGGAGCGGACCCTGCCCGGCCTCCTTGGCCCCATATGGGCCCTCGGGGTCATTGGTCTCGATGAGGTAGGTCTCGATGGGAGGCATGTCGAGGAAGGTCGGAGACTTGTAGTCGAGCATCGACGGCCACTTGTGAAGGCCCTTTCGGTACACCTGCTCCTCCATCAGCACCTCGCCGAGACCCATGTACACGCCGCCCTCTACCTGGCCGATGACGAGGAGCGGGTTGATGCTTCGGCCGATGTCGTGAGCTATCCAGACCTTGTTCACGGTGACGATGCCGGTGCGAGGGTCCGCGTCCACGTCAACCACGGCTGCCGTGTAGCTGTACGCGGGACTGGGACCCACGCCGGAGCCCTTGAAGGGGCCGCCGATGCGGGGCGGCTTGTAACTGCCGCCGCTCGTCAGCATCCCGAATTTCGTCTCCGCCAGCTCGGCCGCCTCGAGGAAGCTGAACTGACCGATGCGCCCCTCGCCGACGTCGATCTCCTCGAGGTCGTCGACGCCCATCTTCTCGGCGGCCGCCGCGACCAGCAGCGCGCGCATCTTGCGGGCGGCTTCGAGGGCGGCGTTGCCGGCCATGAAGGTGACCCGGGACGAATAGGAGCCGAGGTCGATCGGAGTCGTATCCGTGTCGGCGGTGACAAGGCGGATGTCGCGGGGTCGCAGTCCGAGTTCCTCCGCGGCGATGTGCGCGAGAACCGAGTCCGAACCCTGCCCGATGTCCATCGCGCCGCAGAAGAGCGTTACGCCGGTGCGGTCGACCTTGATCTGGACCTCCGAATGCGGCATGTCGTTCCAGTAGATGGCCGTACCGGCACCCGACATGTACGTCGAGATGGCGAACCCCATACCGTGGCCGGGGCGCCGATCGCGATCGCGAAAGCCCGACGCGCTGATCACCTTCTCGGTGCACTCCTCGAGCCCGCAGGACGTGATCCGGAGCCAGTTCACGGCCCGGCTGAACGGCTTCACGAAGTTGAGACGCTTCATCTCGACCGGGTCGACCCCGATCTCGTGGGCAATCTTCTCGAGGTGCATCTCGACTGCGAACCTGGGCTGTGGAGTGCCGTGACCCCGCTTGGGCCCGCACGGTGGCTTATTCGTGAAGAGACGGCTGCCCTCGAACCGATAGGCGGGCAGGGCGTAGGTGACGGTCTGGAGAGTGCCGGTGTAAAAGACCGAGGCGGCGCCATAGGAGCCGTAGGCGCCGCCGTCGAGGGCGCTCCGGAAATGCATGGCGGTGATGCGGCCGTCTTTCTTCACGCCCGTTCTCACCCACATCAGGACCGGGTGGCGACCGCGGTGGGCGTAGAAGACCTCCTCCCGTGTCAGCGTGCATTTGACGGGCCTTCCGGTGAGCATCGCCAGCTTGGCGACGACGATCTCGTGGCTGAAGGGGTCGGTCTTGCCGCCGAAGCCCCCCCCGTGGACGGCTCCCACGACGCGGATGCGCTCCATCGGCAGCTCAAGGGTCCTCGCGAGAGCACGGTGGACGTAGTGGACGACCTGGGTGCTCGACCACAGCGTCAGCCTCCCGTCGACGTAGCTGGCCACCGCCGAGTGCTGCTCCATCGGGAGGTGTGTGTTGCCCTGGAAGAAGTAAACGTCTTCGCGGATGTGGTCGGCCGCGGCGAATCCCGCGTCGACGTCGCCGAACTCGTAGGCGACCTGGCGGTGGATGTTGTCCCTGCGCCGGGTGTAGGGCTGGATAGGCTCCTCGGCCGCGTCTTTGAGTGCTTCCTCGATTGTCATGACCGGATCGAGCAACTCGTACTCGACGGCGATGGCGTCACAGGCGGCGGCGGCCGTCTCCTCATCCACGGCGGCGACCGCCGCGACGGGGTCTCCGACGTAGCGAACCTTTTCGCCCTCGAGCGCGGCCTCGTCCTGGGTGACAGGCAGGATTCCGAACTTGATCGGGAGGTCGCGACCGGTTATGACGGCGACGACGCCGGGAAGGCGGCGGGCCGCGCTGGTGTCGACGCTCAGGATGCGGGCGTGCGGCGCCTGGGCACGGAGAATCTTGCAGTGCAGCATGCGCGGGAGCTGGATGTCGTCGGCGTAGATCGCCTGGCCGCGGACCTTGGCGGCACCATCAACCTTCGGGTATGGCTTGCCGACGGACCCCAGCTCGCGCGTCACGACATCCGGCTCGCGGCCAGCTCGACAGCCTCGATGATCTTCGCGTAGCCGGTGCAGCGGCAGAGGTTGCCGGCGAGCGCCTCCTGGATCTCGAGGCGGGCGGGACGGGCGTTGTGCTTCAGGAGCGCCGAGGCTGCCAGCAGCATGCCCGGCGTGCAGTAGCCGCACTGCGCCGCCGCCAGTTCCTGGAAGGCCTGCTGAAGTGGATGATCCTCGGGACCCTCCGCGAGGCCCTCGATCGTCGTTATCTCGCGACCTTCCACCTGCAGTGGCAGCACGAGGCAGCTCAAGTGCGGCTCGCCGTCGATGAGGACCGTGCAGGTGCCGCACTCCCCGAGTTCGCAGCCGTGCTTGGTCCCGGTCAGCCGGAGCTCCTCGCGCAGGACCTCGAGGAGGGAGTGGTGAACGGGCAGATAAACGTCATGAACCTCGCCATTGACGCGAAGGTTCGTCAGCTCTTTGTGGACGGGGCGCGTGAGCTCGTCCTTCAGGGGCACGGACTGTAGGTTAAAGGCCGTGAGCAAGGTTATGACCATGCGGCAGGCGGTGGAGCGATATGTGAGGGACGGGACGAGCGTGGCGATGAGCTGCTCGCTCGAGCCGCTGGTCCCGTTCGCCGCCGGCCACGAGATCATTCGGCAGGGCCGTCGAGATCTCGAACTCGTCGCGCCGATCTCCGACTCGCTGTTCGACCAGCTGATCGGAGCCGGCTGCGTCGGCCGCGTTACGGCGGCGTGGGTAGGCAATGTCAGCGAGGGTCTCGGGCACAATTACAGGCGCGCCGCGGAGACGGGAGTGCCGCGGCCGCTCGAGATCCACGACCACTCCAATTTCTCGATCTCACTGGCCCTTTGGGCGGCCGCGTGGGGAGTGCCCTACCTGCCGACGCGGACCCTTCTTGGCAGCGACATCCTCCGCTCCAACCCGAAACTATCGGTTGTCGAAGGGTTGGCCCGCGTGCCTGGCCTCGCGCCCGACGTGACGATCCTCCATGTGCAGCGGGCCGATGCGCAGGGTCGGGCGCATGCCTGGGGCCCTCTCGGTATCGCCGAGGAGGCGGCGCTCGCGGCCAAGCAGGTCATCCTCAGCTGCGAGGAACTGGTCGATGCTTCGGTGACGCTCTCCGATCCCAATCGGGTCCTGGTTGCCGAGACCAAGGTGGTGGCGGTCGTTCACGAGCCCGGCGGCTCGCATCCCGCGCCGGTGCAGGGGTACTGGCGGCGGGACCACGGGGCCTACCGTGAGTACGCCGACCGCTCTCGAAACCGGGAGGGTTTCGAGGCCTGGCTCCGCGAATGGGTCATCGACGTGCCGGACCGCGCCGCCTACCTGGCGCGGGTCGATCTCGAGTCGCTCCGAATCAAGACTCCCAGGCTCTCCGTACCGGTGGATTACGGCGATGAATGAGGGCTATACGCCGCAGGAGATGATGGTGGCCGTCGCGGCTCGCGAGATTCGCGACGGCGAGCTGGTGTTCGTCGGGATGCGGCTCCCGATCCTGGCCTACGCGGTGGCGAGGTCAACTCATGCGCCGACCGCGCACGGGCTGTACGAGGTGGGCCTGATGAGGGACCTTCCCGCAGAGAGCTTCCTGGGGACCATGGGCGATCCACCGAACGTTGTCGGGTCGCTGTGGGCGACGCGGATGTCGAATGTGATGGCGCTGATGGCACAGGGACTGGTCGATCTGGGCTTCATCGGGGGCGCCGAGGTGGACCGTTTCGGCAACCTGAACACTTCCTACATCGGGGATTTCGCCCACCCTGCGGTCAAGCTGCCGGGATCGGGGGGTGGGGCGGACATCGCGATCCTGAGCCGGCGCTGGGTCACCCTGATGGCCCACGAGAGGCGCCGCCTGGTGCCTCACGTCGGCTACATCACGTCACCCGGGCATGGCGACGGCTCGCCGGGTTGGCGGGTGCGCAACGGGCTCGGCGGAGGCGGTCCGAGTGCGATCGTGACGACCCTGGCCGTGTTCCGCTTTCCCGAGGCGGGTGGGGAGTGCGAGCTGATTTCTGTCCACCCGGGCGTATCGGTGGAGGACGTGCAACGAGAAACCGGGTGGAAGGTCCGAATCGCGGACGATCTCCGCTCGACTCCGGCTCCGAGTCGGGCCGAACTGGAGATGATCCGCCGATTCGATCCGGAAGGGTTCTGGACCCGCCGCTAGCTGTAGTTCCCAGAGAGGTTGTTGACGCGCTCGATGGGTGAGCGACCTCCAAGGGCGGTATGGCTACGGTGGTAGTTGTAGCTGTGGAGCCAGTCCTTTAGCAAGT
>JAYUBK010000012.1:0-9026 GCA_043740835.1 Chloroflexota bacterium | reverse complement strand
GGTTGCCGGTGCGAAGGGGGTTGCCGCCGAAGCTGTCAACGGAGGTGAAGTCCTCAACCCGGAGGCGGCGGAGCCGAGTGGGATGGGGCTGTGCCGGCCAGCCCACCCCAAGGTGGGCAGCAAGAGCGAAGCCGTCAGGGATGTCCAAGAGTTGCTTGACCTCCGCCTCCTCGTTGTTCAGCAGCATGGTGAGCGATGTACCCAGCCCCTCCGAACGGATCGCGAGCACGAGATTCTGCACAAACGGGTAAATCGACGAGCCGCTAGCGAAAGGGGACTGGTTCAGCGCCGGGAAGGGGGTCAGCAGCGCCGCGCTATCGACGATCACCACCAGGTGTACGGGCAGCTCGTCCATATGCTCGGCGTAGTGGTTGCCTTCGGCGGTCCCCGGCCGGCGCCGGCCAGCGGCGTCTGGGCGGCCCCCCTGGGCGAGCAGCGTTTGATACAGAGGGCGCCAGGTACGCAGGTAGAGCTCCTTTAACCGCTTTCGCAACGCCTGGTCCCGGACCACGACTACGCGCCACCCCTGACGGTTACCGCCGCTGGGTGCGAAGCGGGCAGAGTCCAGCACGCGATAGAGAACTTCGTCGGGAACAGGGTCAGGGCGAAACCGGCGGATGGTCGCCGCCGTCCGCATCGCCTCGGTCAACTCCATGCTCATCATCGTCCGCGAACCGACGCCGCCTTGGTGAGGCCGATGACGTGGCCTTCAGGGTCGCTGAACAGCGCGATGCTGGGCCCGCCGGGGACGTCCAGCGGCGCCATCGCAGTCCTGCCGCCAAGCCTCTCGATCTTCGCGAGCGCCGCGTCGAGGTCATCGACCTCGATATAGACCGTAACTCGGCTGGCGCCAGCGCCTTCGGGAGCCACGCCGACTCCGCCATTGATGCCGAGACCGGCTTGCGGGTGCACCATCGCGTAGCTCGGGCCGGCAGGAACAATCTCCCAAGCGAACGCGTCGCTATAGAAGCTCTGGAGCGCCTTCGGGTCCGATCCGACGATCTCGAAATGCGTAACGGGATTACCCACCTTTGTGTTCCTCCTCCACGAAATCCGCTGGCCGGTGCACGGCTGGATTCTCCAGCAAGTAACTGGATAAAGTCAAGTCTTTACTGGACATTCTCACGCGGGGGTACTAGGATGTGGTCGTGCGTTCCTACGGCCAGTACTGCGCTTTGGCCAAGTCGCTCGACGCGATCGGAGATCGCTGGTCACTTCTGATCGTTCGCGAGCTGATGCTCCTGGGCCCGTGCCGCTACACGGACCTGCTGAACGGGCTGCCTGGGATTGCCACCAACTTGCTCGCCGACCGCCTTCGCCACCTTGAGGAGGCGGGCGTCCTCATGCGCGAGGCTGCGCCACCTCCGATCGCCACCACCCTGTTCCATCTCACCCCGCGGGGGAAGGATCTTTTGCCCGTGATTCGCGAACTCGGGCGCTGGGGTGCTCCGCTGCTGGCCGAAGCCAAGGAGGACGACGCCTTCCGCAGCTACTGGATGACGTTGCCGTTGGAGCTGTACTACTACGACCCGACGCCGGATCTGCCTCCGGTCACGATCGAGGTGCGCACGGGCGACGAACCGATGGTCCTGGAGACCGTGGAGGGCAAAATCAGGGCTCGCCGCGGCAGTGCGGAGAATCCGGACGCGGTTCTGACCGGACCGCCTCGACTGGTCATCGGCGTCCTTAGCGGGCGAGTTAATTTGGACGATGCGCGAAGGGAGGGTCTCGAGTTCGATGGAGACCCTAAGTTCCTCAGACGGGTCAGGTCCAGCTCCACGCCAGCCACTGTTGGCTCATTTGGCTCTTCACTTGTGGATACGTCCCGAGGGGCGCTCAGCCCCCCCGCATCGGCCTAAGCCAGACGATCTTGCGAGCCGCGGGTGCGGACTCGGCCCGGGTGGAGGTGGAAGGCGATGTCTTGGTACGAGCGGGCATTTTCGGTGACGTCGTGGTCGGTGCCGATTCGGGCTTCTACAGTCGTCGCGTGGTCGACGCGTGCGAGCGTCACGGCGCCTACTTCTCGGTTTCGGTCCGACTCCAGGCCAGCCACCACAAGCTGATCGAGGAGATCGAGGAGGCCGCCTGGGAGAAGATCCCTGGTGACGGGTCTCTTCCTGCAGCTCCGTCAGAAGCTGCCACCTTCGACGCTGCTGATCGAGCCACCACTGACCCGGAGGAGGATTCGCAGCCAGTCTTGAAGGCCTACGCAGGAAGTCTCGGGGCGAGCTGGACCTTCGTCACGGGTCCTCGGCGGCACACTTGCTGTAGAAGCCAGCGCCTCGGCTTCAAGCGCTTGACCTCCCCCAGCGAGCGTTCGAGCAGGATCGTGCTTGCGGCCTCAAGGGGTGAACGCAACACCTGACTGAAATCGGCGGAAGCTGAGTACAGGAGGTGGGCGTGGGAAGCCAGCTAACGGAGGCGGAGAAGACTGAGCTTTGGGACCGCAGGAGTCGGGGGGAGAAGCTCTATGCGCTTTCTCGGCACCTGGGTCGGAGTCCGGAGACGATACGGAGGCACGTCCTGGCGGCCGGTGGAGTACGACCTCGACCGCGCTCGAGATCGCAACGAGAACTGCGTCTTGAGGAGCGTGAGGAAATCTCTCGAGGGCTGGCTGCGGGAGAATTCCTTCGATCAATAGCAAGGCGAATCGGGCGCGCGCCATCGTCGGTGTCGCGGGAGGTCGCACGCAATGACGGCCGCTCCGGCTACCGAGCGGCGACCGCCGAGGAGGCGGCTCGTCGACGCCACCGGCGCCCTAAACCCAACAAGCTGGCCACGGTTCCAAGGTTGCGTCGCGCTGTCGAGGCCAGGCTCATGCTGCGTTGGTCGCCCCAACAGATTTCGGCTTGGCTGAAGGTGGAGTATCCGGACCAGCTGGAGATGCAGATATCCCATGAGACGATCTACCTGTCTCTGTTCGTACAGGGCCGAGGAAGCCTGCGCAAGGAACTGACTCGGCACCTGCGAACGCACCGCACGGTCAGGGGATCCAAACAGCAGCTACCCTCCGAACGAGGTCGGATTCGCGACCGGATAATGATCAGCGAGCGACCGGCCGAGGCCACCGACCGGGCCGTGCCTGGGCATTGGGAAGGCGACCTCCTCCAAGGTCGTCCCACCGACGCGATCGGGACTTTGGTAGAGCGGACGACGCGGTACACGATGCTTTTTCGCCTCGACCAGGGCATGACCGCCGAAAGCGTCCGCGATGGCCTGGAGAAGTCTGTCAAGACCCTTCCCGAGAGCCTGCGGCGGTCCTTGACCTGGGACCAGGGCCGCGAGATGCATGAGCACACCCTCTTCACCCTCGCCACCGGGCTTGCGATCTACTTCTGCGACCCCCACAGCCCATGGCAACGGGGCACCAATGAGAACACCAACGGCCTTCTCCGCCAGTACTACCCAAAGGGTCAAAGCCTCGCCCAGGTAACCCAGCCAGAGCTCAACCAAACCGCTGACGAACTCAACGGCCGGCCCCGGCAAACCCTCGGCTGGAGGACGCCCGCACAAAAAATGGCCGAACTCCTGCGAGGATCTCCTTCAGGTGGTGCGACCACCGCTTGAGACCACCGCTCCGAAGCCGCTTGCGCAGCCGGAGCGGGTAGCCGAGATGGACGCAGAGCACCGGCAGGTCCTCGGCGAGCACGGCAGCATCACTCGGGTACTGGGGCTCCAACTCCCCGACCGGGGTCCGCCGCCGAGACTCACCGTCGGCCGCCGAGCCGGCCAGATCGAGCGCCGCCCAGTACGCTGTGGGCGGCAAAAGGGTTTCCAACTCGGGAGAGCCGCGTGCGACGAACAATTCGGACCCGAGAGGCTCCGACCCCCTTGCCCGGACCGTTTCCCCTGCGTTAACATCGCGTTTAGGCGCAGTGAGGCCTGCTCCTTGAATCGTCGCCCGGCATGCCGGCGGCCAATGGCTTCTACCCGATGGGTGGAGGCCGTGCCCACGAGACCTCCCCGAGTCCACAAGTTGGCACAGGAGGTCTGCGGTGAATCCGTACACGATTGCAGCGGTCTACATGGCCATGGCGCTGGCGGCAAGCCTCATCAGCATCCGAGTAGGCATATCGGTAGCACTCGTTGAGATCGTTGTTGGTGCACTGATAGGGAACATTTCCGGACACGAGCACTTCGTGCTGCAGACCGACTTCACGACCTTCCTCGCCACGCTCGGTTCCGCAGTTCTGACTTTCCTGGCCGGAGCCGAGATCGATCCGGACAGCCTTCGCAAGCACTGGAAACCCAGCCTAGGAATCGGTCTTGTCTCCTTTCTCGCCCCCTTCCTGGGAGCCTTCGCCTTTGCGCTCTTTGTTCTCCGCTGGGACCTTCGCGCAGCTGAGATCGCTGGCATTGCTCTCAGTACGACCTCGGTCGCCGTTGTATATGCCGTGATGATCGAGACCGGCCTGAACCGGTCGGACCTCGGTAAGCTGATCCTGGCCGCATGTTTTGTTACTGACCTGGGCACCGTCCTGGCGCTCGGTGGCCTCTTCGCCAACTTCAACGGTCTGCTCGTGGTGTTCATCGGCGTAACCGCGGTCGTGCTTTACTTCCTGCCCCGCCTGACGCGACTCTTCATCTCTCGGGTAGGGGGACGGGTCAGCGAGCCCGAGATCAAGTTCCTCTTTCTCATTCTGCTCGGGCTTGGTGGTCTGGCCAGCTCGGCCAAGAGTGAGGCCGTGCTACCGGCATACCTCGTCGGCCTGGTGGTCGCCGGTGTGTTCCTGCGCGACCGGGTCCTGGTTGACAGGATGCGGACCATCGCCTTCTCACTGCTTACGCCCTTCTTCTTCCTTCGTGCCGGCCTACTGATCTCGGTTCCAGCCCTGGTCGCCGGGGCGGGGGTGATCGCGCTGCTGTTCGGGGTGAAGATGGTCACCAAGATCGTCGCTGTCTGGCCGGCCTCCGCCGCTTTTGGTCACGCCCGGCGGGAGCGGACCTACACGACTCTTTTGATGGCGACCGGCCTGACCTTTGGCTCGATCTCTGCCCTCTACGGGTTGACCAATCACCTCATAAATCAGGCTCAGTACAGCGAGCTGGTGACGGTCGTGATCTTGAGTGCCTTCCTACCGACCCTGATCGCACAGCAGTTCTTCCAGCCCCAGCTTCCCGTCGAGCACCCTGCGCCGGTGCAGCATCGGGGCTTGACCGATCAGGGTGCTGCTCAACACGAGGATGGCCCTGCCATGGGGTCGCTAATCGAGGGTGAATGATGCTCTCAGGTCGTGGACGCCGTGGCTTTGCCCGCGCTTGCGCTTCAGGATTCCCGTGGGCGACGTTCGTGATCCAAGGTCTGCTACCAAGACTCCTGATCGCGGTGGGGTTCTGCGGCGCCTACACCACGTTTTCAACGCTCAGCTACGAAGCCTTCTCGTACATCCAGGAACGGGCCTTCCTTCTCGCTGGGACGTATATCCTCGCGAGTGTGGTCGCCGGGCTCGTCGGAACGATTGGGGGGTACGCTGCCGGAAGCTTGGCAGGGAGGGCCTGACATGCAGGGAGTCAGAGTTCGAATCTACTGTGACGAAGGTGATCGGGTCGGCCATCAGCCTCTCCACCAGAAGGTCGTGGAGACGTTATGGAATGAGCAGGCGTCCGGGGTGACGGTCTTCCGAGCCGTCGACGGGTTCGGCGGCGGCCGCGTTCGGCACAACGCTGGCCTCATCGAATCCGCCCTCTTTGCGATCGTCATCGAATGGGTCGATTCACCGGAGCGCTTCGACACAATTTGGCCGGTTCTCCGGCCCCTTGTCAGTCGAGTTCTCGTGACCACTGAGCAGGTCGAGTTGGTCGTTCCCCCGCATCGTGGAGTCAGGCATTTCTCTCACACGGCGACCCTGGCCGAAATAATGCAAACCGACGTCACCACGGTCGGTCCCGATGTGCCGCTCATAGAGGTAGTGCGCCTGATGCGGAAAACTGGTCTTCGCTTTCTCCCCGTTGCCATCGACGGGCGGCTCCTCGGCGTCATCTCCAACGGGGATCTCGTAACTCGCGGGGGCCTGAGTTTACGTTTGGAGCTGCATGGTTCGGTCGCTGCGCCTCCGGATGGAGCCATTGAGCGGACAGCATCCGATGTCATGACCCGGGTCGTGGTCACGGCGCCACCGAACACACGCATCTACGACGCCGGCCGCTTGATGCTCGAAAAGGGGGTGAAGCGGCTGCCTGTGGTCGAGGATGGGCGACTGCTGGGCGTCGTCAGCCGAGTGGACCTGCTCCGAACGGTGGCGGATGCCCGGCCGACCGCCGATTCGTCGCCCCCGCCTGGTGGTGGGCGGACCATCGGCGACATCGCTCAGAGGGAGGTGCCCGTCGTCCGCGCAGACACACCTGTCTCCCAGGTTCTCGACGCAGTCGTCAGTACCCGTCTCAACAGGGTTGTCGTGGTGGATGACAAGCATCGTGTTCTGGGCATCATCAGCGACACCGAGTTGCTGAAGCGTATTGAAGGCGCCGACCAAGGGCTCCTGGATCGGCTCATGCGCCGCAACCCCGCGGGGCCCGGAGGGCACCATCAGAAAACAGCCGGGGAGTTGATGATCTCTCCGGTCGTGACTGTCAGCGGTTCAACTCCGATCGGGGAGGCAATCGCGAGAATGCTTGCCGACAAACGGAAGTTGTTGCCGGTTGTCGACGAGGACGGCAGGCTCTACGGAATGGTTGATCGCGCGGACGCGCTCAACGCGACGTTTCCCGACCTGGGGTAGGTGCGGCCGCCAGTCGCCGGGCCGCGGCGTTCGAGTGGGGACGGGGCACTGGGCTCCTTTGAAACTGGGGGGCCGAAGCGAAGTCGCAACTCCCGTTCGTGCCGGTCGTCCACCAGTCCAATTTTGGGTCGCGTGGTTCGAGAAGTATGTCTGGGTCCAGCTAAGCGGGGTCGAATGCGATTCCGCGGCCATCGAGAAGCGCAAGCATGTCGGCATCGGGTGAGATCAGCAGAGTTCGAAACGCTTCCACCAAGGGGAGCCAACTCTTGATTTTGAGCCTCCATCGTCTGAGCATTCACGGCGACCCGAATGCTCACGGAACGCTCACAGAGCGTCTCAGGTCGTGGAGGCGAATCCTTTGGACGCGAGCTCGGCTACAAGCTGCCTCTAATTGGTGCGAGATCGACGTTGGCAGCCTCAGCAGGATCACCCCTGGCCGCAGGGTATTTGCCGAGACGCCGCAGCGAGTGTCGTCGACCGACGCCCGTCCTCTAGGAACGAGGCGGGGCGCTCGGCGGCTCGGCCGCGTTCATCTTCTTGAATTCCGCCCAGGTCACCCCGACCCCGGCGAGGAACAGCCCGGTGCTGAAGAGGCCGAAGAGGAAGACGACTCCGTTGGACATCTCAGATCCTCCGCGCGCGGAGCTGAACGTAGAGCCCGAACCCGAGTATGGACGGCACCCAGATGCCGACGAAAACTCCGGCGTCGTGGTCGACTCTCGATCCGATACCGAACCAGAGCGCAATTGAGAACGCCATGGCCAGGAGGGCGGCTCCCAAAATCAACAGGTCCTGCGTCTTGAACATTTCTAATCTCTCCATCTGCCGGGGGGTCACCAAGTTGTACATATTTTGTACAGGTTTTGTTCCGAAGGCAGACAGATGAATTCACAAGTGGGCCCCGCCTCGCCGGGCCTCTTGCGGCTGAACGGACTGCGCGCGCCAGGGGCTGCAGGCGACGCAGCAAAACGATCGAAGTCAGCCGGCGTTGAGCTATGGCGGTCGGGTCCGACCTCGACCGACCTCTGGACCCCCCCGCCTCGAGCCTCCGTGAGGGTCGGGAGCGAGGTGGACGAGGTAACTGAGAAGGATTGACCGCGCCGCCCCCGCGCGGCCGGAAAGGGGCATCATGGCGTTATCACTACCAATCGTGTTGGAGGTGCGAGCCATGGAACAGGGACGAATCGGTGACGTGATCGTGGTCGAGTCGGAGAAGGTGGGTCGGCCGACGCGGTCGGGCGAAGTCCGCGAAGTTCGCGGCGAGGGCGACCTTATCCACTACCTGGTGAAGTGGGAAAACGGCCATGAGAGCATGTATTTCCCGAGTGGGGCCACCGCCACCTTCAAGCATCGGCAGCCAGCCGGGTAGGCCGCCGAGTCCGCCGGAGTGGTCCCGGCGGGGCGTTTACCGATCAGGCGCGGGCAGCGACGGCCCGGGCTTTGGTCGCCGCCACGCTCCTTTCGAGTTGCTTGTCGAGCCGGCGCCGCGGCCCGTTCCGGATATGACAAGTACTGTCTCGTGACAGGCCACCTGATCTTGCCAAGGTGGAACGTCGCATCCTGATCCTCGGGTCCCCAGGGAGCGGCAAGTCCCACCATCTTTCGACGCCTGGGAACCGCTCGGGACAGCAGTTGTCTGAACGGGCGATACGGCAGGTTGGGACAACCCGGTGAGGTTGGGCGCCGCCGAGGCCCTGCGCGCGGTCTAGAGGGCTCGGGCCACGATGATCGCGGTCGGCGAGGTGGGGGCCACATTCTCGATTGCGAATCCGGCGTCCGTGAGCATGCCGCGGAGCTCCGTCTCGGTGCGCTCGCGGGCGCCGAAAAGCACGTACATATGGAGATCCAGGGCCAGGGACTGGCGATCCGCGAGCTGGTCTCGCACCCGAACTGGGAGCAGGTGGTCCATGACGAGGAGGCGGGCTCCCGGCTGCATGGCGCGACGGCAGGTGGCGAGGATGGCTGCCGCGCCGGCGTCGTCCCAATCATGTAGGACGAGCCTCATCAGATACGCGTCGCCGCCCACCGGAACCGCGTCGAAAAAGCTTCCGGCGATGAGGTCGCACCGCTCCCGGACTCCCTGTCCCACGAGAAAGGCGTCGGCGCCCTCGAGGCCGGCGGCGAGGTCGAATACTGTGGCCCGGGTTGCGAGATTGACCTTGAGGATCCCTGCCGCCAGGGCGCCGTTGCCGCCGCCGACGTCCACGATCCGCTTACAGGCGGCGAAGTCGAAGGCCTCCAACAGCTGAGGTATGAACGCCGTGGTCTGCGCGGCCATGAAACCGTTGAAGCGAGCCTTGACGCCCG
>JAYUBK010000011.1:0-9061 GCA_043740835.1 Chloroflexota bacterium | reverse complement strand
CGGCCCCGATGGCCAGGCCCGCAACGGCGGCCAATGCGGATCGGCGATCCATCAGGGACGGTTCGGGCGCCCCCGAGACCATCGCCGTCAGCCGGCGGCGGAGCGACGGGCTCATCCGCGGGTGCCCTTCTCGACTGGCGGCGAGGGTCGCCGCGGCCATGATCGCGCCACGGTCGGACGCGTCATCGGCACCCAGCTTCAGACGCCGTCCGTGGAGGAGGTCCTCCACGATGCTGTTGATCTTCTCTTCATTCATGTCGCCCATGGTTGTCTCTTTCCTAGGCCTCCTCGAAGGCGCCGGGCAGCTTGGCCGCGGCGCGGAGAGCACGCAGTTGCATGACCTTGATGCTCCCCGGCGTTGCTCGCAATTCGGCAGCGACCTCTTTTATTGAATACCCGCGCAGGAAACGCAGCTCGAGCACCCGCCGATAGTTGTCCGGCAAAAGGCCGAGGATGCGGTGGGCCCGGAGGGCAGCTTCCGGGCTGCCCGCACTCGGCTCCTCGGGGTTGGCCACGCCCTCCATGAGCTCCTCCTCCGCCATACCGAACTTGCTCGCCCAGAAGCCGGCAAGAACCGACCGAGCGGTCGCGAAGAGGTAGGCGCGGATGGAGGCCCTGCTCGAACCCTGACGCAGCCTTGGAATGGCCTTCATCGCCACCTGCTGAGCGAGGTCCTCGGCGTCGGGCCGGTTGCCGACCCGGCTGAAAATGAACGCGTAGACCATCTCAAGCTCTTCGAGAGCGGTAAGGACCGCGTCCCCCGCCGGGGCGGCGGGCAGCTCGACGATCTCGACTGGCTGGTTCTCCAAACCCCTACCCCGCTGTCAGGCTGCCGCGCAGGGGGCACCCAGTTCTCGGGAGTGGCCAGGTCCGAACCGATGGGTACCTTGTCCTCCAGCCTTTGCCCAAAGAGGGGTGCCGGAGGTCGGTCGTGACATCGGCGCCACTGCTCGTTTCGACGACGAGGGTCTTGAGCACGTAGGCGACGGTGCGGTTGCGGCGGCAGGTGTGGGCGTGCTCATCGACCCGCAGCCGGCGGCGCCCAGAACGCAGGCGCCGAGTGCCGCCGGCCGTTCGCATCGCGCTTTCCTTTTTCCATTCGATCGAGCGTATCCCGCTGACTTCGATACGCCGCGAGGTTACACGCGCGGCTGCAGGCGGCCTATCGTGCTGACACCGATGGGCTTCGAGGGCATTCGGCCTCTGCTCCGTCCATTCCTCGTGAGCGCGCGCGTGGCGCGCCTCGCGACGGTGAGTCCAGGCGGCGTGCCGCACCTGGTCCCCTTCTGCTTCGCCATCAGCGGCGATCGCATCGTCTCCGTGGTCGACGGCAAGCCGAAACGCACGACCGATCTCAAACGGCTTCGAAACATCCGCGCCAATCCGCGCGTTGAGGTGCTCGTCGACCATTACGAGGAGAATTGGCGCCGCATCTGGTGGATCCGGGTTCAGGGCATCGCGGAGATTCTCGAGGGAGGCCCGGAGCGGGACGAGGCCGTCGACCGCCTGGTCGAAAAGTACCCGCAGTACCGTTTCGAGAGGCCCACCGGCGCAGTCGTGAGCATCCTCCCCGAGCGCTGGACGACCTGGTCAGGCGACGGGCTCGATCAGTAAGAGCAAGCCGGAGACCTGGCTGCGTCACGCACCACTTGCGGGCACTTGACGAATCCTCTCACTTATGTGTTAATTGGACTATCACGTTTTGAGCCGAGGCTCAGTCAGAAATTAACCGCTCAAAAGAAGGATGTTTGGGGAAATGGCAGTCAAGGTCGAGTCTCTGGCGGGCATCCGTGTCGCAATTCCGGATTACAAGCCCCTGCCCCGCCCGACCGCCGGCCCGTTAAGCCGCGAACAGAGGCTTGCGCAGGCCCGCCGCCGCCGGCGCAACGTCCGCTTCCAGGCCGCCCTGGAGGGCGCCCTCTGGATCGGCGGCTCCGGCGCGCTGGTGACGATCGGCATCGCCGGGCTCTTCGGCCTCCGCTAGCAAATCTTTATCGCGGCGCCATTCGCAGGGCCCCGTCGAGCCTGATCGTTTCGCCATTGAGTGCCGGGTTCTCGATGATGTGGGTGGCCAGCTGCGCGAACTCGCGGGGGTTTCCCAGCCGCTTCGGATGGGGGATGGCATTCGCCAATTCAGCGCGGATGTCCTCGCGCAACCGCCCGAGCAGCGGCGTGTCGAAGGTTCCGGGCGCGATCGTGCAGACCCTGATCAGCAGGGAGGCGAGATCTCGTGCACTGACGATCGTCAAAGCGACGATCCCGCCCTTCGAAGCCGAGTAGGCCGCCTGGCCGATCTGCCCTTCGAAGGCGGCGATGGAGGCGGTGTTGACGACTACCCCCCGCTCGCCATCGATCGGCTCACCCTGGGCCATCCGGTGTGCCGCAAGCCGAAGCACGTTGAAGGTGCCGATCAGGTTCACCTCGACAACCCTCTTGAACACGTCGAGCGGGAAGGGACCGTCCCTGCCGGCGATCCGGGCTCCGCTGCCGATGCCGGCGCAGTTCACGGCGATGCGCAATGGGCCGAGTGCGGAGGCTGCGTCGATCGCCCGTTGGGCGTCCTCCTCACTGGTCACGTCTCCCGGGATGAATTTCGCACTGCCGCCGAGGGCCGCTTCGACCTCGGGTCCCGGCGAGCTCGCCAAGTCGAACAGGACCACCCTCGCCCCGCGTTCGACGAGCATCTCGGCCGTCGCCCGTCCCAGTCCCGACGCGCCGCCCGTGACGATCGCCGCGCTGCCGTCGATTTTCATTCTGCGATTCTCATTTTGGTTTGCCCCTCTCCGGCCGCGCCGGCGTTGCTTTGGGCCCGGCACAAAAGTAGCCCGGCAAGACCGCTATTGTCAGGTGCCGTGGGCACCATCATCAGGAAAGGCGAGCTTCCGGCAGCCTCGCGACCGGCGCAGGGTGGGTTCACGGGCCCTGCGGTACAACATCCGCTCCACGAACAAAGGGCTCCGCTCCCGGTCCGGGTCAGCCTCGTCGGCTTCGAATCGGGTTCGCGGACCCATTGGCACACCCACGGAGGCGGCCAGGTCCTCCATGTCGTCGAGGGCGCCGGACTCACCCAGGTAGAAGGCGGACACGTGGAAGAGATCCTGGAGGGCGACATCGTCACAGTGGCGCCGGGCGAAAAGCACTGGCACGGCGCCGGCAACGAGGGTCCCATGCGCCACCTGGCGGTGACGATCGGGGACGTCATATGGCTGGAGGAGCCCCCGACCAGGTAGACGTGGTCGGGACACCTATATCATCCCGACTCGGTTTGCTCAGTCCCACGCGCCGGCTCGCCCTTGCCCTCCTGACCACCATCGCGCTCCTGGCGTGCGGCCAGGCACCGAACGGCTCGGCGCCCAACGCCGGCGGCGACCTCACCCTGCAGGGCCTGCTCAGGAGCTCGGTGGACCTCGGCTCGACTCCGCCGACGACACCGGTTGCTGTGACGCTCCAGCTGGTCGACCCGGCCGCGGCCGGTCGGGCGGCGGCGCTGGGGTCAATCTACGACCGGACTTCGCCCAACTACCTGCACTTCATGGACCAGGCTGCCCAGGCGGCGGCCTTCGGGCCCGACCCGGCGCAGGCCCGAAGGGTGGTCGGCCACCTGAAGGCCGCCGGTCTTGCCGCCGAGTGGAACCCTGGGTCCGGGTTCATCACCGCCGACGGAACGGCCGCGGCAGTCGAACACGAATTTGGAGTGTCAATCCACGAGTACCGCTCGCTGTCGCGAGTTCGCTTCCACGCGGCAACTGAGCCGCCCGCCGTGCCCGAGGCCCTTGCGCCCGCGGTCGCCGCGATTCTTCCGATCAACACCTATCCCCTGCGCCACACGCACTTTGTGACCCAGGGCGGCGTCACGCCGGCCGACATGGCGACGGCCTACGGGGTGACCGGCCTTCGCGCGGCGGGCGGTGACGGCAGCGGCCAGACGGTCGGCATCTGGGCGCTCGGCGACGGCTTCAGCCAAAAGGACCTCGACACCTTCACCGACAAGGCCGGCCTCCCCAAAATCACTCCCACGATCATCTCCGGGCCCAAGAACGCCAAACCGGGAGCTGAGCTGGAGATGGACATCGAGTCGGTGCACGCGATGGCCCCGAACGCTGCCATCCACGTCGCGACCGACAGCCAGGACCACGAGGGGTCGATGTTCGATCACCTCCTGGCGGACAGTTCGGTGACGGTCTGGAGCATGAGCTGGGGTGGCTGCGAGACTCTCCAGGATTCCCAGGTGATCAAGCTCGAACTGGGGATAATGGAACGCGCCGCGGCGGCGGGCGTATCGATCTTCTTCTCCACCGGCGACAGCGCCGCCTATGACTGCATGACCGCGGATTGGGGCGCCCCACCCTCGGACAGGTCCCTCGGGGTCGAGCTCCCTGCCGCTCTGCCCGCCGGCGTGACCGCGGTCGGCGGCACCAGGATCAGCCTGCGCAGGGATGGTACCTATGCCGGCGAGGTCGTGTGGTCAGCGCCCTTCGAGGTCGGCGGTGAGGGCGCCGGTGTCAGTACGGTTTTCGACCAGCCCTCCTGGCAGAGAGGCCCCGGAGTCACCGGGAACAAGGACAACCCGCGCCATGCGAGGACAGTGCCCGACGTCGTGGCCGACGCCGACCCCCAGAGCGGGATGGCGATCTTCGTCGACGGATCCTGGAGCCAGGGTGGCGGGACGAGTCTCGCCACCCCGCTCTGGTCCGGGATGGCCGCCGCCATCAACACCTACCTCGTCAGAAAGGGCCTCAAGAAGATGGGGTTCGTCAACCCGGCGCTGTACGACCTCGCCGCCGCCAAGCCGGCCTTCGCGCCATTTCATGACATCACCGTCGGAAACAACCTGCGCTATGCCGCGGGGCCGGGCTTCGACGTCGCAACGGGCCTCGGCTCGCCTGACGCCTGGAACCTGGCGCGCGACCTCGAGACATACCAGCGCAATGGAGGCAGGCCGTGAGCGAGGTGGAGGGCTCTTCTCCAGTTGAACCGGCAGGGCTCAGAGAGACCGCCGCTGCCGTGCCGATGGTCCACCCGCAAGTCGTCTGCCACTCCTGCGAGCGGGAGGTGCCCGACGGCGAATTCTGTGGCGCCTGCGGCGCTCATCTGACCGACACCCAGCCTTCGGGGGCCGATCGCCGCAACGCTTTCGCGGCGCATCCCGGCGAGCAGGTGCTGCATCTCAGTGTGATCTCGACCATGCTCCCCCATCTGCCTCACCGGCAGGCCGGCCCCTTCCGGGCGGCACTCGTCGCAGGGACCATTCTGTTGGTGGCGCTCGGGTTGCTTGACCTCACAGGTCCGGCGATCGCGGCGGCGGCGGTCATCGTCCCGATCCTCTACCTCATCTATCTGTATGAGGTAGAGGTCTATGAGGACGAGCCTGTCGCAGTCATCGGAGGGACCTTCGCCATCGGCGCCCTTCTAGGGCTGCCGTGGGCGCTCCTCACGGGGCGCATCGTCGCGCAGGCCATGGTCACCGGCCATGCCCAGGGATCGGACACGGAGGCCATCTTTGTCGTTGGTGTCCTGCTCCCCGTCCTGGGCCAGGTTGTGATGCTCGCGGGCGCCCTTCTCCTCTTCTTCACGCGCCGCTATGACGAAGCACTCGACGGATTCACCTTCGGGGCCGCCGCAGCGCTCGGCTTCACATTCACAACCACCCTCGTCTACCTGTTTCCCGAGCTCCAACAGGGGCTCTTCTCCGAGATCCCGCCGTTCGCAAGCGCGCTCCAGATCATCCAAACCGGACTCCTCATCCCTCTCATCTACGCAAGCACCACTGGGCTCATCGCCGGCGCTCTCTGGCTGCGCCGGGGCCGGGTCCGATCCCACGTTGCACAGAGCTGGACGACCTCGCTGTGGGCCTCGATCGCGGTCGCCCTGGGGGTCCAGGTTGCTCTCGGCCTTGTCACCATCCTGGTCAGCAGCACGCTCGTCACAGTCCTGGCCTACCTCATGGTCGCCCTGCTCCTTCTGCTCTGGGTTCGGGTTGCGCTTCATCACATGCTCCTCGCGGAGGCGGTCGATGTCAGCGTGGGGCCGGATGGGATCTGCTCTCACTGCCACCGGATCGTTCCCCGGATGGCCTTCTGCCCCCACTGCGGCATCGCGACCCGCGCGACGCCGAAGTCCGGACCGGGCCGCGCGGGCCGGGCCGTGCGCTAGTGGCCGCAGGCAACTGCCCCAATTGCGGCCGGCCCCTGGCGCCGGGGGCCCATTTCTGCTCGGGCTGCGGCTATTCGCTGCCTCTGCAAACTCCGCCTCAGCTGCAGACGCCTTACCCACAGCAGGCACCGCCATACCAACAGCAGGCACCGCCGTCTCCCCAGGCGCCTCCTGCGTACGCGGAGCAGCCGGCGGGCGCCTATCCGCCTCCCGAGTACACGTACCCCGCGCCGGCAGCGCCTTACCCGCAGGGTACGTACCCGATCCGGCCCGCGTATGCGTATCCGATGGCAGAGAGCTATTACGCGGCGCAGCAGGTGCCGCGTAAGACAGGCCATTCGCCACTCTGGGCCCTCGTCGGCGCAGGCGTGCTCTCCTTCATGGTGGTGCTGGGTTCGATCGCTTACCTGGCGGGTCCCGCGCGCAACTCGCCTGGTCAGTGCAGTGCCTCAACCTGCCCGCGGCCGCCCAGGCAAGCCCCGCCGCTGGGCGCGCCCCACGTGTACACCAGCAGCAAATACGGGTTCCAGGTCGCCTATTACGACCATCCTGAGTTCGGCAGCGCGCTGAAGATCGCCGTACAGGACGACCACCAGATCGGCTGGGCGATCACCAGCTCCAAGTCGGACCTCGTCTACCCGATCACCATCGCCGGGCAGGACGCGGGATCCAACACGGCCGATTCCATTGTCGACTCGATCCAGCAGGCCAGGTACCCGGACGCACAGAAGGCCTATGCCATCCCGGGCGTGCAGCTCGGTTATGCGAACGGAACGGGGAGCGTCTACGACATCAACATCAAGAGCGGCAGCGGGGCCAGCGTGCACGGGCGCCTGATCATCGCCGCGGCGATCAGGAATGGTGTCGCAATCACGGTTGTCGTCGTTGGTCCCTACAAGCAGACGACTCCCAACGACGGTCACCCCAACCCGGCCGACACCCAGCTCGCCGGCGTTGCCGACGACCTGGCTTCGAACATCACATTCAAGGGCGACACGCCTCTCTGAATTCCGACCAATCGGACAACGGGAACCCACTGGAGGGACACCCGAATTGATCCACTGTGTCAGACGCAGCGTACAAGGGTCCGTGAGCGCAACGAAGCCGGCCCGGTGCGCCAGATATCAACCCCTTACAGGAGGATTTAATCCCTTGAAGTCTCTTTTGAAATCGGTAGCCGTGGGCACCGCGGTTGTCTTCGCCGTGATGGCGTGCGGCAACAGCACCACGGCAACCACCAGCCCGACCAGCGCGCCAACGGCGAGCACGACAGCCTCCGTGGACACCAAGTCCGCCGCGGCCGACCTGCGCACCAAGCTCAACATCCTGCTCGGTGAGCACCTGATCATCGCCTCGAAGGCGACCGGTGCCGCCCTCGGAGGCCGCAACGACGAGTTCAAGGCCTATGGCGATCTTCTCGCCAAGAACGGCACTGACATCGGCGACATGATCGGCGCCGCGTACGGCTCCGACGCGAAGGACCAGTTCAACAAGATCTGGAGCGCGCACAACGGATTCTTCGTCGACTACACGGTCGGCGTCGCGACCAAAGACCAGGCCAAGAAGGACGCCGCCGTCAAGAACCTGACGACCGTTTATGTGCCTCAGTTCTCGCAGTTTATCGCCGGCGCCACGGGCCTGCCCGTCGACACCGTCGCCCAGCTGACCACGACCCACGTCACCACCACCGCGGCCATCGTCGACGCTCAGGGCGCCAAGGACTGGCCGACCGCATACGCCAACATCCGTAAGGCGTACGCACACATGCGCAGCATCGGCGATCCGCTGTCAGAGGCGATCGCCAAGAAGGTCGCCTCCAAGTTCCCCGGCGACGCCACCAACAAGGGCGTAGACCTCCGGGTCAGCCTGAACATGCTCCTCCAGGAGCACCTCTACCTCGCCAGTGACGCCACCGGCTCCGCGCTCGGTGGTCGCACCGACGAGTTCAAGGCCGCCGGCGACGCTCTCAACCAGAACGGCACCGACATCGGCGCGGCGCTCGGCTCGCTTTACGGAACCGACGCTCAGGCCTCGTTCAACAAGATCTGGAGCGCCCACAACGGATTCTTCGTGGACTACACGGTCGGAACCGCGTCCAACGACAAGGCCAAGAAGGACCTGGCCGTCCAGAACCTGACCACTGTCTACGTCCCGCAGTTCGCGATGTTCCTCGCCGGCGCGACGGGCCTGCCTCAGGACACCCTGGCGCAGCTCACCACGACCCACGTCACCACGACCGCGGGCATCGTCGACGCCCAGGGTGCCAAGGACGTGGCCGGCGCCGCCACCAAGGACCGCGCGGCCGCGCAGCACATGGAAAGCATCGCCGACCCGCTCGCCGATGCGATCGTCAAGAAGTTGCCCGCCAAGTTCGCGGCGTAACCCCCAGCGTTAGTCATGAGGGCTCGGGCACCCGCCCGAGCCCTCTTCTATTTCCCTTGGAGCGCAGACAAATGAAACCGACCCGACTTCTGTTCACATTCGCGGCAGTCATCGTTCTCGCCGCCTGCAGTCAGGGGACCAGCGGTGGCGGCACGCCTCCGGCAAGTGCCGCGCCGACCTCAACGGCCACCGCCGAGGCGCGTCCGACGGCGCCCGACGGCGCCATCAAGGTGAGCCTCACCGACTTCGCGATCACGCCCGCAACACTGACCGCCAAGGCCGGCTCCGTGGTCTTCTTCGTCACCAACGACGGAAAGACACCACACAACCTCACTCTCCTCGACTCGGCGAAGAAGGATGCCGGCCACACCGCCGACCTCAGCCCCGGCAAGACGGCCGTGCTGACAGTGACGCTCGCGGCCGGTAGCTACCACATCGACTGCTCGCTGCCCGGCCACGAGAGCCTCGGCATGAGCGGAACGGTGGCCGTCTCCTAGGGAGGACCGGTCAGCGGCGTGGGTGACCG
>JAYUBK010000010.1:0-2764 GCA_043740835.1 Chloroflexota bacterium | reverse complement strand
ACGGCTCGACCCTGTTGATCGCCGCGTAGAACGCCTCCGGGTCGACCTTCCCCAGCTGTTCGGGGAAAACTGCCTGGAGCTCGCCAAACCAGTGTTTCCAGAACGGCCGGCCCCGGCCGATGAGGTTCTCATAAAGGCGCGACTGCGACTCGTGGAATCCCGGCGAGGCCCCGTCCCAGAGCGGGGACCGGCCGAGCTCGGCGGCATGACCCTGGCCGTACATGCCGTGCCCGCTCTCGTGCATGGCGCCAAAGAGGGACATCGGCAGGAAATCGGCCCTCACGCGGTTGGTGAGCCGGACGTCGCCGTGGTTCACCGGCATCATGAAGGGGTGGGCCGACATGTCCATCCGCCCTCGCTCGAAGTCGAACCCGAAGTCGGTGATGACGCGTTTGGCGAACGCGAGCTGGGCCGCCTCAGGGTAGTCGCCTTTTAGGACCGAGGCATCCACTTTGTCGGCGTTCTCGGCGATCCGCTTCACGAGCGGGACGATCGCCTCTTTCAGGCGGCCGAAGATTCGCTCCAGTTCGGCGGTCGTCATGCCCGGCTCGCTGTAGAGGAGCGCGTCGTAGGGGCGGTCCTCATAGCCGATTGCCTCGGCCTTCCGGCGACTCAGCTCCACTGTCTTCTGGAGGTATGGCGCGAAGAGCGCGAACTCGTTGCGCTCGCGGGCCTCGCGCCAGGCCGGCGCAGCGGCCGTGGAGGCTTCCGCGATGGCGCCGACGAGTTCGGTCGGGATCTTCCGTTCGCGCTCCTGGTCGCGGAGGGTGACGCGCACAAGACTCGCCTCGTCGCTCTCGAAATCGACTTCCGCCACCTCGGCGCCGGCAGCCTCGAGGAGGCTTCTCACGCGGTCGGAGACGAAGAGATCGTGCGAGCTCTTTTGGAGCGTCGCGAGGACCTTGCCGCGCCCGCCGAAACCGGCGGCGGGGATGTACGTTTCCATGTCCCAGTAGAGGACGCGTGCCGCCTCTTCGAGGTCCGAGACCTCGGCCAGGACTTCCTTCAGTTCGTCAAGTTTTGCTCCCACGCGCCTAATCGTAGATAGCGAACTTGAAAAGGGCGACCCCCGCCGCTAAGGGTTCAGTCGAGCGGGCCGTCCTCACCGCGCGGCCTGCACCGCATCGTCCGCCGAATGCCGGGGATTTCCCTCCCGGTCGTCACTGGCGGATTAGATCGCCTCCAGCAGCGCGATTGGAACGGCGATCGGCGCCGGATTACTCAGCCAGCGGAGCCCATAGCCGGGGGCGGAAACGAGGCAGCCGGCACGGCCGGGACCGGCACCCAGCTTGGCGCGCACGCCGTTGACGAGCTCTTCGATGCGGTCCTCGACGACGTCTGCGTCGAATCCGTAGAGCTCGTTCGTTATCTGCTCCCAGGAGCAGGCCGCCCCCGCGTTCCGGGAGAGGTACTCGACAAGGTTGAACTCGAGCCGGCCCAGGTTGAGAGGCACCTCGCCGATCCTGACCTCGCGAGAGCTGACGTCGACTTCGATCTCGCCGAACAGGCGCCTCTTTCCATCGGACAGCGGTTGATCTGCCAGGAGGGCCGCAACCGCGCCGGCCTTCCGGACATGTGCCGAAAGTCGGGCGAGAAACTCGATCTCATCGATGGGCAGAGTGATGAGGTCGTCGGCGCCCGCTTCCAGGACCTGCGACTTCGAGCCCGCGCTGGCGGGACCCGAGATGCAGAGGATGGGAACGAGGATGTCGCGCTCGCGGATCTGCCGGCAGAGAGTGGCGGCGAGAAGGTTGGCGCCCCGAGCGCCGCTCAGGGCGACGACGATCGCCGAGGGCCGCAGGTGACCCTGGTCAAGCCTGGGAGCACCTCCACTGAGGCGGTGGATCTGAACGTCGAAGCGATTCGACTCAAGCGTTTCGACGAGTGACCCCACCATCTCCTCGCCCGCGACGATGAGCTCGATGACGGTGCGCGACGCGATCGACGCCGTGTGACTTCGGGGAGCGAGTGTCAGGACCATGGCCGCAGTCTGCCGGCAGGCTCCGTCGCCACTCGGGCGGCGGACGGACCGGTTGGCGTCGCCTGCTCGACCCAGCGGAGTCAACTCGCAGTCATTAGTCTGAGCAGGATGACAAAGCCCGCCGCGGCCTGGGACACAGCCACCGACTTCGGGGCGCGAGTCGAGAGGCTGCTCCACGAAGAGGCGACCATCTGGCTTACACACGTGAACTCGCAGGGCGTCCCTCTCACCAACGCGGTCTGGTTCACCTGGGACGGCGAGACTCTGCTCGTCTATAGCGCGACGAACGCGCTTCGGAACCGGGGCCTTCCCAAGAACCCCAATGTCTGCTTCCACTTCAACACCGACTTCCATGGGCACGAGACGACAATCCTCCACGGGATCGCGACGCTGACTGACGATCCGCCAGCGGACAGGAACGAGGCCTACATGGCCAAGTACGGCGCCCAGATGCACGACAGCCTGAAGATGACTCCCGAGCAGTACGCGGCAGGTTTTTCGGTCCCGATCAGGATTCGGCCGACGCGCTCGCACGGCTTCTAGTTGCCTTTACCGGCCGACTGAGCCGCGGTGAGAACCAAGCCGAAACTCAGCCGCATCGTGGCGGCGCTGCCCACCGACATCCCGTTCATCGCGCCGGAGGTGATGGAGCGGCGGAACGGCAGGGAGTTCCGCGTCCGAATCGGCGCCAACGAGAGCTGCTTTGGGATGTCGCCCCTCGCCATCGCGGCGATGACTTCGGAGCTCCCCCGTGCGTCCTGGTACGGCGACCCCGAATCCAGC
>JAYUBK010000009.1:0-9072 GCA_043740835.1 Chloroflexota bacterium | reverse complement strand
TGAGCGACGCCACTCTGGAAAAATGGCAGGCGAACCGTATAGGGTTCTCCGGTGGCTGTCTGGCCGTGGCTGAAGGAGCAACTCGACACCGATTGGCCGACAACTTGTCCCGCCTGTGGGTCGAGGCTCGAGGTCAACTGGCTGACCACCACGACGCGAGCCTCTGACGGCGTCCGCCGGCCCGGGGTCGGACTCCTCTGTGACGGGTGTTCAAATGAATACGACTGGCAGGACGAGGACGGGTACCGGCTGATCCGGCGGAGCTTCAGCCGCGGTATTCCGGGACCCGAGAAGCGGCCGCGCGGCTAGGCCGATTCCAGCTCGGGCTAACCGCGCTCCCTGGGAAGGCCGAGGACGCGCTGGGCGAGGATGTTGAGCTGGACCTCGGTGGTTCCGCCGCCGATCGTCAGCGCCGGAGCGAAGAGGAAGGACGCGGGCCATATCGACTCCGCGTCAGTGACGAGTCCGCCCATCCCCTGCAGGTCCATTGCCAGCTCCTGGAGTTCCTGGCCCCAGCGGTCGGCCGCAAGTTTGCTCACAGAGACCTCGACGCCGGGACGGCCGCGCTTCGCCGCGTTCGACAGCATCCTGTACCCGGTGAGCCTGATCGCCTCCGCCTGCGCGTAAAGGGCAGCCAGACGCTGGCGTTGCATCGCGTCGGGGCGGGACCTGCGGGCAAGGGCCAGGAGGTCGTCGAGCGTCGGTCCCGAGCCCCATAGGGAGCCGGCGCCCATCGAAAGACCGACCCGCTCGCTCATCAGGGTCGTGACCGCGACGGCCCAGCCCTCGTTGACAGGACCGATCACGTTCTCCACCGGCACCTGGGCATTCGTAAAGAAGACCTCATTGAAGGTTGCCTTGCCGTCCATCTGGCGGATTGGCCGGACCTCCACTCCGAGCTGGTGCATCGGGAACGCGAAGCAGGTGATCCCCTCATGCTTGCGGGCGTCCGGGTCCGTGCGTGCCAGCAGGATCCCGAAGTCGGATTCGCGAGCGTAGCTGCTCCAGATCTTCTGCCCGTTGATAACCCAGCGGCCGCCGTTTAGTTCTGCCCTGGTGCGCAGGGCCGCGAGATCGCTGCCGGCGTCGGGTTCGCTGAAGAGCTGGCACCAGATCTGGTCGCCCCTGAGCATGGGAGCCAGAAGACGTCTCTTCTGCTCCTCGGTGCCGTGGCCGATGATCGCGGGGCCCGCCCAACCGATCCCAATGACGCTGATCGGCTGCGGCGCGCCGGCGCGGGCCAGCTCGGTGGCGATGATGTGGGCCTCGATGGGCCCGGCTCCGCGTCCACCGTGCTCGACCGGCCACGTCGGAGCGCCCCAGCCTCCCCCGGCGAGCTTCGCCTGCCACCGGCGGGATGACTCGCCGCCCCCGGCCCGGAACTCGTCGGTGAAATTGGCCCGCGCCCAGGCACGCACCTCGTCGCGGAGGGCCGTCTGGTCCGGGCTCAGGTCAAGGTCCATCGGCGAGGTCCATTAATTGGAGTTACGCACCGGGTACATTTTCGCTTGATGAGAAGCCCCGTCGACTACATCTTTCAGAGGGTGGGTGGTTTCAAGATCAGCGAGGTCGCTCGTCGCTGCGTCCCCTGCTACAAGAATGTCGTCGAGCCCGATGGATCAGAGCGCCTGGCCCTCTGCATGCTCATCGACCACTACAACCTTTATCTCTTCCCGTACGAGGATCCCAAGACCAACAGCGGGATAGCGCGCGAGGCGACCGGGATGCGTGGCCTCGAGCTCAAGGTGAAGTTCATCACGGCCGAGATGGAGCACCTGCGGCTGCGCGAGTTCCAGCCCGGATTCTGCCGCTACGTCAATCCGCAACACTCCGGCAAAACCGCCTGATTGGCGCCCTCTCAGCCGGCCGCTGACGTAGTTCAGAAGCTCCTCGGCGAACTTCGCCTGCTGAAGGTCGAGAATCAAAAGCTGCGGGGGGAGGTGGAGGAACTCCGAGCCAGGGTCGGGAAGCCCGATCCCCGCCTGCAGGGCCAGGAGGCACAGATCCAGCGGCTGCGCGGCGACCTCGCCGCCGCCCGCGATCAACGCGACGTGGTCACGGATGGTATCCGGCAGGCGATCGACCGGCTGACAGCCGCCCTTGCGGAGCCGAAATAAAAGAGGCCCGGCAGGTGCCGGGCCTCTTTGAGAAGGATGTTCGGAGTTAGACGCGAGCCGCCAGCTGCTCCGCGTAGGGAGTGATGAACTGGCCGATGAACGGATACGAAAAACGTGCGCCGTTGTTCGTGTAGACCGTGTAAAGGCTGTAGATCCAGCCTGCCACGATGATCAGGCTGACAAGCAGGTTCAGGATCCCGAAGACGCCGCCGATGCCCGAGATGCCCGTGAAGAGGCCAAGCACGAAGCGAAGGATCGTGAAACCGCCGAAGAAGACGATCGACTGGGCGGCATGGAATTTGATGTCGGGATCGTTCTTGCCCACGAACAGGAAGATGATGCCCGTGACCCACCCTGCCAGGTAGCAGAGCAGTCCGGCTGTCTTCTTGTCCATGCCCGATACAGCTGACGGAGGTCCGCTGTACTGCGGCCCGCCTGGAGGCGGTGGTCCCATCTGGGGTGGCGGCTGCTGCATATGACCCTCCTGAAAGAGCGCGCGATTAGGTTTGAATGGTTGCCGGGGCGATTATCGGGCCAAAAGGCCCAAAAAGCCATACCCCCGAGGCCAGTTGATCTGGATAACGGGCTATCGCTCTGCTAGGCTCCCGGCGAATCATGGCATCGGAGCAGCCCGGCCCGCCGGCGAACGCGGAGCCGACGGGGACGCCGCCGCCGGCGCCGGCGACGCGCAGGATAGGCAAATACGTCGTCCTTCATGAGGTCGGCCGGGGCGGAATGGGTGCCGTGTATCTGGCCGTTTCAGAAGCGGATGGCAGTCGGGTCGCCATCAAGGAACTGCTCATCACCGCGGCGGCGGACCCCGTCGCCGTGACCCGCTTCCTCCAGGAGGGAGAGGTGATGGGCCGCATGGACCACCCCAATATCGTCCGCGTCAAGGACATCATCCGAGGCGACGCGGGTCACTTCATCGCCCTCGAGTTCATCGAGGGCGGCACACTTCGCGACCTCCTGAAGGGATCGCCCCTGCCGACGCCCCAGGCCTTCGCGGTCATGCACGGCCTTCTGCAGGCGCTGGACTACGCGCACCGGCGCGCAATCGTCCACCGTGACGTCAAGCCTGACAACGTGATGCTCGCCACCACGGGCGAGGTGAAGGTCGCCGACTTCGGTATCGCTCGTCTTACCGACGAGAGCGCGACGTCGATGGCGACCAGGACCGGGACCACGGTGGGCACTCCGCAGTACATGTCGCCAGAGCAGGTCACGACGAGCAAGGTCGACGGCCGCAGCGACCTGTACAGCGCGGGGATCGTCTGTTACGAGCTGTTCTGCGGAAGGCCTCCCTTCGAGGCAACCGCCGCCGACGGCCCGTTCACTCTCTTCGCCAAGCACGTTCAGGCACCACCTCCACCGCCCACGGTGATCAGGCCGGGGCTTGACCCCGCACTCGAGACGATCATCCTGAAGTCGCTGGCCAAACGCCCCGACGACCGCTACCAGACCGGTGCCGAGTTCGATCGCGAGCTGGTACAGATCGCCGACCGACTCTGCGGCCCTGACTGGCCGAAGTCGCTGGAGCCCGGCGCAGACCTCTCCAGGATGGTCCCCACGGTCGCCACGACGATGGGTGTGGTCCCGTTGTTACGCACGATGGCCCTACCGACGATTCACACCCCGGCGGGAATGTCCGCGGGCATTTCGCCATCCGCTACGAGGCCGCCCGGCGCACGCGTGTATGCCCCGAAACCGCCCGTGAAAGGTGCCGGGGCGGAGCCCGCCAAGACAAAGGCCGGCATCGCAAAGCACGGCAGGCTGCTCATCGCCGGCATTGCGGCTGCCGTCCTGGTCGTGGCGATCGGCGCCGTCATCGTTCTGGCCGGCGAAAAGAGCGCCGGCCCCACGTCGGCGCCGCCGACCACGGCCCAGCCGACCGGGGTGGCCGGTCCCTGCGACTTCCTCAAGGCGGGCGTCCCTCCCGTGGCGAGCGCAGGCGGAATCTGTGGCCTCGTCCTCGGCCCGGCCGTGCTCAGCGTCCCCTTCTCGGGCCTGACCGGCCTGCCCGCCGACCTCAAGGCGGACGTCGTCGACGCCACCGACTCCGTCACCCGTCCTGGCCTTGTCACCGTCGGCGGCGGCGTAAGTTCCCTGACTTCCACCACCAAGGGCGTGGGCGTCGACATACGGACGGCGGGCCTGTCGGCTCTTAACATCGTGGCCATCGCAGACTTCACGCCCACTGCCGCCACTGACGCGAACGTTGGCTTCGGTCTCCGCTGCACGCCGAGCGACTGCGTCCTCGTCTACGTCAGCCCGACCGGCAAGGTTTACATCGGCGAGCGCACCAACGGCGGCAAAAGCGTGAATCAGCTCTCTCGCGACGACGCGGTCATCAATCTGAATGCCGTGAACCGCCTGACGGTCGCGCTCAAAGGTAACCAGCTGACCGCGTGGGTGAACGGCACGCTCATCCGCTCACTGCAGATCTCCGTGTCAAGCTCCGGCAACTTGAGCTTCTTCAATGTCGACCAGGAGGGCTCCAGGGCGTCGGTCGTGAACGTGGCGGGCCTCTACTACCTGCAGCCGCAATGACGCCTTTCCTCTGTGGGATGTGCGGGGTCCAGTCCGAGCCATCCATTGAGCCGCCGGCGGTATGCCGGGTGTGCGAGGATGCCCGCCAGTGGGTGCCTCGGGATGGCCAGGCCTGGAAGGCCCCCGAGGAATTGCGGGCCGCCGGGTATCGGAATGAGTTCCGTGAGCTGGAGCCGGGGCTGCACGGCTTCCGAACGACTCCGACCTTTGCAATCGGGCCGCGCTCCCTGCTCGTGCAGACGGCGGCCGGCAATCTTCTCTGGGACGTGCCGAGCCACCTCGACGATGAGAGCATCGAGGAGATCCGCGGGCTCGGCGGGATCGCTGCGATCGCCTCCTCGCATCCACATTTCTACGGCGCCATGGTCGACTGGAGCGACGCCTTCGGCGGGACTCCCATCCACCTTCCCGCTGCGGATCGGCGCTGGGTCATGCGCCATTCGCCCGCCATCCAGTTCTGGGAGGAGTCCTGCGAACTTCTGCCCGGGCTCCTGGCCATCCGCTGCGGCGGCCACTTCGAGGGCAGCTCAGTACTCCATTGGCCGGGCGGCGCCGAGGGTCGGGGCGTGCTGCTGACGGGCGACGGCATCATGGTCGTGCCAGCTCCCGGGTGGGTGAGCTTCATGCGCAGCTACCCGAACCTGATCCCTCTCCCTGCCCGCCGTGTTGCAGCGATCGCAGCCCGGGTCGCTCCGCTCCGATTCGATCGCATCTATGGGAATCCGGGCTGGGAGAAGTACCTTGGCGAAGGCGCCGCCGACGCGGTGCAGCGATCGGCCCAACGCTACATCGACGCCATCGACGACCTGGAATAGCACTCCGGCATCTCGCCGTTTCAATTCACATGAGCAATGTGAAGAATTTCGAATCAGCCACCTTCGACGAGCAGGTACTCGCGGCCCAACTCCCCGTCCTCGTCGACTTCTCGGCGGAGTGGTGCGGCCCCTGCAAGACGATCGCTCCGATAGTCGACAAGCTTGCCGATGAGTACTCGGATCGGATGCTTTTCGGCAGTCTCGATGTTGACCGTAATCAGGACATCGCGGCACGCTTCGGCGTCATGTCGATGCCGACGATCGGCGTCTTCCTCAACGGCAAGATGGTCGACCGCCAGGTTGGTTACGGCGGTAGCCCGCGGCTGCGCGAGTTCGTGGAGCAGCACTTGGCCGCTCGCGTCTAGTCCGAATCGTTTCACCACCCCGACCTGGCGGGAGGAGCCGGACCTGTTACCGGACGGGTTGCGTGGGCGCCGGCGGCGTTTCGGGTACCGTCGGCGCCACGTACTGGACAGAAGTGTTCCCCGGCCCCGTCTCGACAGTGACCGTCGACCCGGCGCCGATCATCGTCTGCTGGTGGTACACGCCCACCTCCGCGTACGTGTCCAGGCCCGGCACCGTCGCCCACGGCTTCCCGGGCGCCTCGCGGATGGCCGTCACCCGGTAGATCGTGAACTTTTCGGCGCTCTTGCCCTTTAGCTGAACTCCGGGGACCAGGTCCACGGCAACGTAGTCCTGGCAGAGGTCGTAGGTCTTCTGGCCGATCAGGATCTGGGTCGGGCCGGCAACACCACAGAAGCGAGCCGCGGTGTTGACCGTGTCTCCGATGGCCGTATACGTCTGCCGGTTCCTGGAGCCCATGAAACCAACCGCTGCCGGCCCGGTGTTCACGCCGACGCCGTACTCGATGGGCGGCAGGCCCTTCTCTGCCAGGCTGGCCTGGAGCTCCGGCAGGTGGCTCACCATCTCCCAGGCTGCGCGAACCGCAAGGAGGGCGTGGCCGGGTTGGTCGTGGGGTGCGTTCCAGATCGCCATGATCTCGTCGCCGACGTATTTGTCGAGCGTCCCGTCCCACTTGAAAACGATCCGGCTCAAATCCTCGAGATACTCGTCAAGGACGTGGAGGACCTGTTCGGCCTCAAGGCCCTCGGACATCGAGGTGAAACCCCGGATATCGACGAAAAGAAGACTGACCTCGCGCCGCCGGCCGCCACGCGGAATTTCGTCCGCCGACCGCGTCCTGGCAAGCTGGTCGACAAGCTCGGGCTTCAGATAGAGGCCGAACAGGCCCTTGACCTTCTGCTTCTCGCGCTCCTCGTAAAGGAATCGATAGGCCATTAGAACGGCATAGGTCGCGAAGATCGCGAACCATACGTGGGCGAGGTCGGGGACCTGCTGCAGGAAGCCGTTGAGGCCAACCCAGGCCACCGTGTAAACGACGATCGCCCCCGTTGTGGCGGCGAGACCGATGAGGGCCGAGATGCGGGGCAGGAGCAGGCCGAGCAGGATGCAGAGGAGTAGCAGGCTCATCAGTACTCCCAGCCCGGGTTCCGGGGCCAGGAAGAGCCGCTGATTATCCGACTTGAGAGTCTGGATCATGTTGGCGTGGATCTCCACTCCCTTCATCTGTCCGTACCTGTTGGGCGGCACCGGCTGCTCGTCGTGAAGTCCGGTGGCGGGGTCGTAGACGCCGAGGAGGACGACCTTGCCGTTGATGCTGTCGCGGTCGAAGTTGTTCTGGTATGCGGACGTGAAGCTGAGTGACTGGTGATGGCGGGCGAGGTTTCCGGCGCCGCCACGGTAGTTGATGACCGCCGCCCCATGGTCATCGACATAAAGATTGCGGGCGAACCAGACTCCGCCAAAAGTGAGCCCGCGATCCGTGTACTGGAGGGGGATCGTCGCGCTGTCCTTGCCAAGGACGAGGTCTCGGTAGGCGTCGAAGCTGAGGGGGTTGAGTGTCCCCGCGACACACTTGTCGGCGGCTGTCTTCGTGACGCAGGGCGCCGTCACGAACATCGGCATCCGCCGCACGACGTTGTCCCTCTCGGTCAACACCGCGGTTGCCGCCAGTTCTGCCACGGGCTTGCAACCAGGCAGCGCCTTGGGGTCGCCGCAGATGAGCTTGTCGAGGGGCCGGTTCTGGTCGCCGGTGTTGGTCATTACCTCGTCGTGGGCGGGGCCGTACTCGAGATCCGCCTGGCCGTAGGCGAGGATCACCTGCGTCCCGTGAGCCGTGGCGTTGCCGATGGCCCGGGCGAATTCGTCGTCGCCGGATCCCGATGTGGATTCGCTGAATCCGACGTCGAATGCGACAACCTGCGCACCGGCCGCGTTGAGGTTGCTGAGAACGGTGGCGAATTTGTCGCGCCCGAACGGAAAATGCCCGATCGCCTGGATCGAGGCGTCATCGATGCCGACGACCATGACCGCCGGGTCCGGCGTCTCGTCGCTTGGGAAGAGTCGGTCCTCCGGATGGAGAACGAGGGTGCTCGGGTTCAGGTAGAGCCCAAAGAACACGAGGGCGACCACGACGCCGACGACGACGCCGACGATCGAGCGGAACGTGTACCAATGCGTCAGGTAGTAGAGAGGAGGTCGCTTCAAGACGGCGGCATTCTAACCCTCGCCCCGCTTGGTGCGGCCAGCGGACCGTAACCCGCGCTGGATCGCCGGCTTAGGGAACGCTGAGAGCAGGCCTCCAACTCCCACTCGAACGCCAATCAAGAGGCCGATCTCAGGAGGAAACAAGCGTGGATCTTGGAAACGTCGTTCTTACCGGCGCAGTTGCTTATGGTCTCGGGCTCTTCTGGTACGGGCTTGTGCTCGGGCGCACTCACGAGAGCATCTGGCGAACGGCTGCTTACCCATTCCTGGCGATCGTCTTCGCCGAGGCGTACATCCAGCTCGGCCCGCAGGTGGGCCACATCCATCTGCTCACGGCCCTGCTCGCAGCGCTGGTAGCCGTCCTTGTCGACTGGGCGGTCGGCATGATTCGCGGCGCCGTCGAGGCCCCGCACAGTCGCACGGCTCCCGCAGCTCACTGATCAAGGAAGTTACGGATGTCACAGGGAGAGGCCACACGCGGCCTCTCTTTGTTTTCAGGCGAGTGCAATCAGGGCAATGCCGGTGACGATGGCGACTGCGCCCGTCACCCGCAGGGCCATGGAGCCGGACTCCTTCATCTTCAGAATGCCCCAGGCGGAGACGAGGACGATCGCCGATTCGCGCAACGGCGCCACGATCGAGACCGGCGCCAGGCTCAGCGCCACCAAAGCACAGGAATAGGCTCCGACCATCAGTAGGCCGATGACTATCGACCGGCGTCCGGCCGGCAGGACAAGATCGCCAAGCGGCTTGCCTCGCGTCCAGAGCGTGAGGAGGACACCCATCGCCGCCCACAGCACCCATGCGAAGAGCCATACCGGTCCCAACCTGACTCCCACCCGGTCGAGGATCGTGTACACACCGATTGCAACGCCGGTTACGACCGCGAGGCCGACCGCGCCCCCACCCGACGGCCGGCGTACGGCCCAGATCCCTGCCAGCAGAACAAAGACACCCACCAGTGCGAGTGGGCTGAGGCGCTCGCCGAGTATCAGCAACCCACCGGTCACGGCGACGACCGG
>JAYUBK010000008.1:0-2785 GCA_043740835.1 Chloroflexota bacterium | reverse complement strand
CCACCGGGCCGCAGCTGCGCTTTGACAAGACGGAAGGCCTGGGCCCTGACTTCAACAGCCAATCCGTCTGCACCGCGGAGCACGCGGCGCAGGCGGCCGCTGCGTTCGGCGAGACGGTGGAGCGGATGCGGCGCGGTGAGCGCAAGCGCTTCCTCGTCGGCGTCGGCCACGGGACCTGCACCTGCGAGGGTGCCGGGTTCGAGTACATCGTCAATTTGGAATTCGAGCTGAGACGGCACGGCGTCCGAGACCGCGCCGACATCACCTGGATCACCAACGAGTACGAGCTCGGCGACTTTGGCATGGGCGGCATGCAATTCAAGCAGGGCGGTTACATCACGCCGAGCAGCGTCTTCAATGCGTCGTTGTTCGCCGAACGGGGCATCGACTGGATCACCCGCGCCCACGTCCAGAAGGTCGACGCCGCCACCGTCCATTACGAGACGCTCGACGGCAACGAAGGGGAGCAGGCCTTCGACTTCGCGATGCTCATCCCACCCTTCAGCGGGGTCGGCCTCAAGGCTTTCGATCGCGGCGGCTCCGATATCACGGAGACGCTTTTCCTGGCCAACGGGTTCATGCGCGTCGACGCCGACTACACGCCCAAGCCGTACTCTGCCTGGGCCGCGTCCGATTGGCCCAGCACCTACCAGTCGCCGGCTTACAGCAACCTCTTCGCCGTGGGAATCGCCTTCGCTCCGCCGCATGCCATATCGCAGCCACGGACGAGCCCAAAGGGAACCTTGATCGCGCCGGCACCTCCGAGAACAGGCATGCCGTCCGCCATGATCGGTAAGGCCGTGGCGAGGAGTGTGGTGGAGATGATCCATGGCAGCGATGGGCCCACCCATTCGGCATCGATGGCCGAGATGGGCGCCGCCTGCGTGGCTTCCGCCGGTACCGGCTTCTTTACCGGGACGGCCGCCTCAATGACGGTTTTTCCGATCGTTCCGGACTTCGATCGCTATCCCGATTACGGCCGCGACATCAACCGGACCTTCGGCGAAATCGGCCTCGCCGGGCACTGGGTCAAGGCGATACTGCACCACCTCTTCATTTACAAGGCCCGGCTCCGGCCTGGCTGGAATCTGATACCGGAGTGACCATGGCCACGAGAACGTATGCCCACCCGTCGGATGTGACTGCCAGTCAGGCCTTTCAGGTTGCCAAACCCACCGCGTGGACGGTGTTCACGCGCACCTTCCTGCCCTGGCAGCTCTGGCGATTCGCATGGATCAACCTCAAGATGTTCGAGATCATCCGTGAGAGTCACCGAGACCGCCCTCGCAAGGATCGCCAGGGCGACGTATAGTCGGGCTCGCATGCGGCAGTTCCCACGGCAGGCGATCGTGGGCCTGATCACGGCGGCGGTTTTGGGTGGATGCTCGTCTTCGACAGAGGGCCAGTCGGGAGTGAGCTATGCGCGCTACACCTTCAACTGCTGCGCCGCCTCAGATGTGGGGACCGCGTGGCACGCGGGCGAGGCCGTCACGCTGCACTGGGCCGCCAGGGCCGGAGCCGCCACTTCGGACAACCGCATCCACCCGATCACCATAACGGTGGTCCTGGCCGGTCCCTATGCAGATGTTTCCACGCTGAAATCCGGCGCGGCCGCCTCGAGGACGCTCCAGGTGGCGACAGTCAACACGAACGATCGCACGCCCTCTTTGCCGGCCAGCATGTTCACTCTGCCGGCCGACTTGGCACCCGGCTTCTACAACTTGAAATTCAAGTTCGACTTCGGTGGCGGCAACAGAGCGGGCGGAGCACGCATCGTCGAGGTCGCTTCTGGACCGTAGTCGGCGGTCATGACCTGTGAGGATGCTGGACGGGCCGTCTTCCCGGTGCATAAATGCCGCTGTGGCTGCCGACCAGGGAGGCGCCAGGGCGTCTGAGGGGGTAAGCGCGGTCGTGGGTTTCGGTCGCTCAGGCGACAGCCCGCGCGCCTGGCTGGCTAAGTCAGAGGCGCCCGGCGTGAAGCCGCCGGACGCCTCGGCTCGTGTCTAGCTGACCGAGACGTCGTCGAATAGGGCGTAGGTGGGATCCGGTGGGCTGGCCCAGTTGTCGTCGTGGTCGATCAGGGTCAACGTGTAGGAATGACCGCCGGTCAGGTTGACGATCTGCTGGACCCAGAGCCCGCTGTTGGTGCAGGTCCTGGGGAGCGCCGTCGTGGTCGTGTTGGTCGTGTTGTCCCTGAGCGTCGCCGTAGCCCAGTCGTAAGTGACGGAGTCGGTGCAGACGACCTGGTACCAGAAGCTGAGTGAGTGGCCGGTCCCGCTTGGCGCGCTGAACGTCTGCGCGATCGTGCTGTCCCCGCTGAACGGAGAGGCGCTTCCCACCTGGGCCGAATAAATCCCAGTGTGAGAGGTGGCGCTGATGGAGGTGCTCCCGGACACCGTCCAGCCGGTGAGGTCGCCGGTCTCGAAACCTCCGTTGACGATGACCGTCGTCGGCGTCTGGTTGACGACCAGAGTCGCGCTCGTACTGTGACTGAGACTGCCGCTGCTGCCGTTGACGGCTATCGCGAAGGAGCCGGTCGCGGCGGCAGTGGTGGTCGTCACGGTCAAGGTTGAAGTGCCGCCGCCGTTGACTGTGGTCGGAGACAGAGAGCCGGAGGAGCCCGCGCCGAAGCCGGAGGCGCTCAGATTGACGATGCCGGTGAAGCCGTTCTGAGCGGTCACCGTGATGCTGTAGCTCGTTCCGTTCCCCTGGGTCACGGTCTGGCTGGCCGGGCTGGCCGAGATCGTGAAGTCAGGCGGGGGCGCGGCGTTGACGACCAGCGTCG
>JAYUBK010000007.1:0-9160 GCA_043740835.1 Chloroflexota bacterium | reverse complement strand
CGACGTTCTCGGCAACCTGAAAAAGGAACATTACGGCCACGCCGCCGATGAGCAGGGAGCCGAAGCGGTCAGGCGCCGCGGCCGCGGCCGCACACAGACGCAGCACCAGAAGCCCGAAGAGAATGAGCAGGAAGACGCAACCGACAAGCCCGAACTGCTCGGCGAAGACGGCAAAGATGAAGTCCGTCGCACGCTCGGGGACGAAACCGAGCGAGCCCTGGGGGCCGTGGAGCCAGCCGTGGCCGAGGAAGCCGCCCGAACCGACTGCGATCCGCGCCTGGATCAGGTTGTAGCCGGCGCCCAGCGGATCCCGGGTGGGGTCCAGGAAAATCTCCAGCCGCTTTTTCTGGTACCCGTGCAGGATGTGCGGGACGATCGGGAGGACGGCGAGGCAGAGGCTGAAGAAGGCCGCCAGGTGGAGGCGGGACGTCCCAGCCAGGAGCAGGAGCCCCACCAGGAGGGCGCCGAACACCATCGCAGTCCCGAGGTCGGGCTGGAGGAGGATCAGGACCATCGGGGGCGCCGCCAGGGCCAGCGCCCCCACGAACGTCGAGATCTTCTTCTCGTGGCCGTCAAGGCGCGCGAAGAAAGCCGCCAGGGTGACCAGGATCATCAGCTTCGAGAATTCCGAAGGCTCGACAGGGAATGCCGCGATCGTCAACCAGCGACGCGCCCCCAGCGCCGAATGGCCGACGACATGGACGGCCAGCAGGAGCAGCAACATGAGGATGTACGCCGCGGCGGCCGCCTTACGCAGGTGGCGGTAGTCGAATAACGTCGCAACCACGAAGGCCACCAGCCCGAACCCGAAATAGATGGCCTGCTTCTTGAAGTCGGCGGCCGAGGCGCTGTAAACGGTCATCAGGCCGAGCCCTCCGATCATCGCCGTCAGCCCGACCAGGACCAGGTCCAGGTTGTGGCGGCGCGTCAGCTTTATCAACTGCGCGACCACAAAAGAGGGTGGCCGGAGACCCTCAGGATTGGCCGTAAAAGGGTTGAAACGACCCGTTTAGTCACCCTGCTACCCCCGGATCTCGGCCTGGTGCTGGTGGTAATAGTTCAAGAAGTTGACGGCGACCGGCTCGGCGACGAACTCGCCAAAGCCCGCCCCCTCGAGGATCGTTGCGCTGGCGAACTCGGGGTTGTCGTAGGGCGCGAAGTCGATGAACCAGGCGTGGCTTGGGAGGTCGACGCCACTGCCGCCGAACTGGGCCGTCCCGGTCTTGCAGCCGCCGGTCCAGTTGAAGCCAAGCGACCTTGCGATCGCCGCCGTCCCCCACGAACCATTGAGGCTGTCGTGCATGGCCGAGCGCATGACTTCGAGATTCTGGGCGCTAACGGGGACTTGGCGAACCACCTGGGCCTTGGATGCCGAGATGATCTTGCCCGCGCCGTCGCTGACCTGGTGAACGAGCGTCGGGCGCAGCAGCGTGCCTCCGTTGGCGAGTGTTGCCGCATACATCGCCTGGATGAGCGGCGTCGCCAGCAGGTAGGACTGGCCGATGCCCATGGTGACGGTGTCGCCGACGTTCCAGTTGCAGTCCGGCGTTCCGGGCGGGTAGGGGCAGACGGTCGGCTTGTAGTCTGCGCCGGGGGCCACTCCGGCCGACTGGCCGGGCAGCTCGACGCCGGTGCGCACTCCATAGCCGAACGCTTTCGCGTAGCTCGCGAGGGTGTCAGGGCCGAGTCGATTTGCCACCTCATAAAAGAAGGTGTCGCATGATGCGGGAATTGCCTTGAGCACATTCATGAGGCCCATGTCGTAGTGAGCCCAGTTCCAGTAGACCCACGTCCCGAAGTGGAGATTGGCCGGGCACGGAAGAAGTTGAGAGACGGAGAGCTTGCCCTCCTGGAGAGCCGCACTGCCTGTGATCATTTTGAATGTCGACCCGGGCGGATACTCGCCAGCGATCGCCCTGTCGAAGAGCGGATGGGCCGGATCCTTCAAAAGGGCGTCGTACTCAACCTGCGAGATGCCGCGAGCGAACGCGTTGTCGTCATAACCCGGGAAGCTCACCATCGCCAACACCGCGCCGTCGCGAGGGTCCACGGAAACGCTTGCGCCCGCCTTTGCCCCGGCCTTGTTGAGACCCTCCCGGAGGGCCGCGGCGACAGCCTTTTGAAGGTTGTCGTCGATCGTCAGGTAGACGCTTCGGCCGGGGATGGCCGCCTCGCTCCGGAGGACACGGGCGACCTGGCCGTTGGCGTCCGTCTCGACGTCCTGCCACCCGTTGATCCCGCGGAGGATGTCCTCGAGGCCGGCCTCAAGTCCAGACTTGCCGATGCTTTCGTCTGATAGGTACCCTCGATCTTTGAGGGTCCGGTACTGATCGCCGTCGATGCGGCCGGTGTAGCCAAGCAGGTGCCCGTACAGGTCCGGCTCCAGGTAACGACGTATCGGCACCTGCTTGAGGGAGACGCCGGGGAGCTCGGGCAGCCGCTCCTGGACGGTCTCCGCGTCGTGGTTGGTCAGCCCCTGCCTGATCGACAGGGGCCGGTATCGATCGGGGTCGAGCTGGAGGCGCGAGCGGAGTTCCGTCTCGGTCAGCCCGGCCAGGCCGGCCAGGGTCCTGATCTCGGTCGCGGCGCGGGCCTTTTCGGCGGGTAGGGCGACCGGCGTCACCTCCAGGGACCAGGCCGGATCGTTCACGACCAGCTGCCTGCCGTGACGGTCGAAGATAACCCCCCGTTCGGCGACCACCGGGATGCGGTGGACGCGGTTGACCTCCGCCATGGAATTGAACTTGGCGCCCTGAAGGACCTGGAGGTCGGCAAGCCGCCAGCTGAGGACTCCGACGACTGTCACGGCGATGAGCGACAGGGCGACGAGCCGCCGGGACCAGCGGGGCCGCGCCTCGATCCCGGCCAGCTCGACCCAGCGGCCGGGCTCTACCACTCGATTTGGACCTGGGCTGGGATCTTCGCGTCGAGCCTCCGCAAACCCCAGTACGCGAGGGGCATCAAAAGTCCCTGAAAGAGGGCTGCGGGTGCGACCCACGCCTGGAAGACCGTGACAAAGGCGACGTGCTGGCCAAAGGTGTCGCCGAGCGCCAGGAGCACGAGGTTGTAAACGACGGCGGAGGCCGCGCCGGTGACGGCCGGCAGGAGGATCGCGTCGTGGGCGATGGCGCGCTGTGCGTAGCCGGCGCCATAGGCCGCGACCACCAGGGCAAGAGCATGGACGCCGAGCGGCCCCGGCGAGGCGAGGTCGAGGAGAAGGCCGCCGCCGACGGCCCAGCGCAGTCCCGCCTGGGCGCCGCAGGTCAAGGTCCAGCTCACGACCGCCAGCAGGACCAAGTTGGGAAAGACCCCCGCGATGCCCAGGTTGGGAGCCCACGTGACCTGGAGGATTGCCGCCGTCAACAGGACGAGCGCGCCGGCCGCGCCTCTCATCGTGGTGTGAAGTCGAGGAGAACGAGGACCGTCGCCAGGCGTGCGAAGTCGTTGGCCGGGGCGATGTCGGCGGTCTCGAGAGTCGCCGAATCTCGGCGGTGGAACTGCGCGACCTGGCCGATCGCGATTCCCCGCGGGTAGGTGCCGCCGACGCCGGAGGTGAGCACCCATTCGCCCGGCGTGACATGGAAGCCGGGGTGCGGGAGGAGCTCCATCGTGAGCGGACCGCCCTGGCCCATCACGGTTCCTTCGTAACTGGACTTCAGCGAGTAGGCGTTGATGCGGCTCTGGGCGTCGAGCACACTCTGTACGGATGCCGTCCGCGGACCGGTCTCGATGACCCGCCCGACGAGGCCGGCGCCGCTGACGACGATCATCCCCACCCTCAGCCCATCGGACGATCCGCGGTCGATCGTCAGCGTCCTGCTGAGCCCGTCGGGCGCCCGGCCGATTACGGAGGCGGCCACCTGGGTACCTCCAAAGCCCTTCTGGAACTTGAGCGCGTCACGCAGTTGCTGGTTCTCCAGACCGGCTGCCTGGAGCTCGGCGACCTGGCGCCGCAGAGAGGCGTTCTCACTCGCCAATCTCCTGTCATCAGCACGCAGGTGCGAGGCCTCGGTGACGACCCCGACGGCGCCATCGACCTGCAGGTAAAGACCGGTGGCGGCCGCAGTCAGAGGCGCCACCGCTCCCTTTAGGAATCCACGCGGAGCGGCGGCCAGCGGCACCTGGCTGAGCAGGGCGAGGAGAAACAGCAGGACGAGGGAGGTCAAGAACATCCGGCTCGAGTGCGCCTGGGCCCTGCGCATCTTCGTGGCGAGTCCTAATAACGCAGTGCGCGGGCGCGCTGGGACTTCACCAGCACGCGCCGGAGCGTGTCGATCTCCTCGAGAACGATCCCGGTGCCTCGCACCACGCAGGTCAGGGGGTCCTCGGCGACGAAGACCGGCATCAGTGTCTCGTGAGCCACCAACTGGTCCAGGCCGGAGAGCAGCGCGCCACCGCCGCAGATGACGATGCCACGCTCCATGATGTCGGTGACCAACTCCGGTGGCGTCGCCTCGAGAGTCCGCTTGATGGCGCCGATGATGTCGACGAGGGATCCGGTCAGTGCCTCCCGAACGTGCGCCGTCGTCATCTCGACGACCTTGGGGAGCCCGGACATCAGATCCCGGCCGCGGACTGTGAAAGTCCGCTCCTCCGCGAGGGGAAAGGCCGAGCCCATCTGCATCTTGATGTCCTCGGCCGTCCGCTCGCCGATCAGCAGGTTCAGGTTGCGGCGCACGTACTGGATGATCGCCTCGTCCATTTCGTCGCCGCCCATGCGGGCCGACTCGGCAGCCACGATGCCGCCCAGGGAGATCACCGCGACCTCGGTCGTGCCGCCGCCGATGTCGACGATCATCGAGCCGCCGGCCTCCTGGATCGGGAGGCCGGCTCCGATCGCGGCCGCCATCGGCTCCTCGATGAGGTGCGCCTCTCGAGCTCCCGCGTGAGTCGCAGCGTCGGTGACCGCGCGTTTCTCCACCTCGGTGACTCCCGACGGGATGCCGAGCACCATCCGCGGGTGGCTGACATGCCAGGCCCGGTTGTGGGCCTTGGCAATGAAGTGCTTGATCATCTGCTCGGTGCGCTCGAAGTCGGCGATGACGCCGTCCTTCAGCGGCCGCATGGCGATGATGTCTGCGGGGGTTCGACCGAGCATCTTGCGGGCGTCGCTCCCCACACTCAGAACCTGGCCCGTGCGCCGGCTTACTGCCACCACGGAAGGCTCATTGAGGACAATGCCCCGACCCCGAACATGAACCAGCGTGTTGGCCGTTCCAAGGTCGATGCCCATATCGCTCGACCACATGCCGAGGACGGAGTTCACGACATTCAAAGGCGTAGGGATGGACTCGTGACGGGGAAGTCGGCGGCAGGGCACATGATACACCGGATATGGGGCCCCGGCCGTTCGAGAACGCGTCAGCTGGTAGGTGATGGTGCCTGGAGCCCCGGCTCAGGCGTTCCTCCCGTCATCCGGCTCCATCATCCCGCTCTTAGCTCATCGGGTTCCGATCGCCGCCAACAGCATCCCGAGCCCAACTGTGATCCACGCGAAGGGCAGCACTGCATTGAGGTAGAAACGCCGCGTGAAGCCCGCGCCGCGATAGATCAGGTTCACGGCGATGGCCACCGAGATCGCCGCGGTCCCCGCCACCAGCGCCAGGAAGGTGAGGAGGCCGAGCAGTGAAACCGGTTCCTGCGCGGGTGGAAAGAAGAGCGTCACAAAAAGACCGCAATAGGGAAGCCAGAGGAGGAGCCGGAGGAGGCTGAACCCCGACCCCTCGAAGCCCGGCGGCCTCCTTCCCGCTGCGCCCGGAACGCCCTGGGGAGCTCCCTCCGGGATCAGGTGCAGCAGCGCCGGGAGGCACATCAGGTAGAGGAGGGCGCACGCCACCTTGAGCGGGACCTGGATCGACAGCATCGAATTGCCCAGAGCCTGGGGATGCAGGTTCTGAGGGACGACCGCGGGAACCAGGAGCGCGACCATCCAGGCGCATTGCGCCGCGACCATGAGGCGGGGATCCAACTCGCCGCGGTCCCAGCCCCACGACCAGGTCAGCCAGGCAGAGCCCGCGAGGGCGAATCCTGCCGTCAGGAGGTTTCGATCCGCCGGCGGAACCGGGTTGAACGGTGCCGCCACCTGGATGGTGGCGAGGAGCGCGAGGACAGCGGCCATAAGGGACAGGGCGGGAAACCCGCGCACCCCGCCGGCGGGCATGGCACGCGACAGGAGGCTGCGTGCAGCCGGCCCGAAGCCCCCGCGCTCCGGTACCAATGCCCATGAAGCCGCGACCTCCGCGAAAGTACCGAACGCGAGTCCGGCCACGAGGCCGGGATAGACCCATAGGGCGAGTCCGTTCAGCGCCAACTGGGCCCAGGGCACCTCTCAGCCCATCCCGAGAAAGCGCAGGAGGGGGGCTGGGTAGATGCCGATCGCAGCCGACACCACGCCCAGCGCCGCCAGGACAGCGGTCGCCAGCGGGCCCGGTCGCACGATCGTGCGTGCAAGGCGTAGCGACTGTGGCAGCCAGGCCAGCATCGCCAGCACGAGGAAGAATGCCAGCGGCCAGGCAACGACCGTTGCCGAGCGAAGGAGGAGCAGGCGCGCCGGGAAACCAATGAAGGGTGCCGCCCCCGCGAGCGCCGCGGCAACGACGAGAGTCCATGGCGACAAAGGCGCCTCCTGGCGTCGAACCAGCGCAGGCCGTGCCACCAGGTAAAGCGGGAGACGGACGAGGAGGATCGAGATGAGCAGGAGGTAGGCGGCTCCCGATCCGGCGGGCGTGAGAAGGCCGAAGCCGACAAGGGCAAGCCCCCAATCACCCAGGAGCGAGTACCTCCAGCCGTCTGACGGTTGTCTTGAGAAGAAGGAACCAGCCACACCCATCGCGATGTTGAACAGCCCCAGCGCAAGGAGCACTTCGGTGTACGCGGCGCCCGCGTTCGTGCTCAGTTGCGGGGCGACGCGGACTGCCATCGCGACCGCGATGCCGGGTCCGAGGAAGGCCAGCCAAACGATCGAGGACGCCGGCGCCGGCTCGCCGGGGTCGAGCGCACGGAGGTAAGGAGCGAGTCCGACCATCGCCGTGAAGCCGAGCACCAGGGCCAGGCCGGCAACCTTCTCCAGCTGCGGGGAGTCGACTCCGCCTGCGAAGACCAGTCCAAGAGCGAGGGCCAGGGCTCCGAATGCCGGCGCTCGGATCCTCTCGACAAAGGGCCGCAGCGCCGGCAGGGCGGCCTGCCCGCAGGCCACCAGGAGGACGACAAGAACCATCAGCAGTGGGTCCGCGAGCACGGCGATTGCATTCACGGCGGTAAGGCCTGCCAGCACCGACCACAGCATCGGCAGGCGAGCCGCGCCGGGGGGCACGAGAAGGACGGCGAGGGCGCCGGCGGCAAACGTGGCGACCACGATCACGACCAGGGGCGGGGGTAAGCGGAGTTCGATTCCGAAGAGGGCCTCCATCCGGCCACTCCCGGCGACGACGGCAGCCAGGGCAGCGCCTCCGAAGACCAGCCCGGCGAGGACGGCAAAGCCGCGCTTGCGCTGGAGGACGGTCACCGCTATGGCACCAACGGCCGGCAGCCCCAGGGCGAGCTCAAGCATCGGCGCCCGCTGCGGTCGGGATGCCGCTGAGGATGCCGGCGACGAGGGCCCCCGCCACCATCACCGCCATTCCAGAGGCTGGAGTCACCAGCGCTGCGGCAAGCGCCACCGCCAGCGCCACCGCGGAGGCCGCGGTGAGCGTGGCTCGCTGGTCGGAGGAGCTCAGCAGGCGGGCGCCGCCAAGCACTCCGACGGCGAGGACTGCCGCACGTGCCTGCCAGTCGGCAGGCTCCTGGATGACCACCCTTCCGAAGTAGAGGGCCAGTGCCCCGGCGACGATACAGAGGACGACCCGCGGGGTGGATCCCGCCGCCAGGATCCCCCAGCCGCGAGCGCGGCTCCGCCACAGCCCCGCGACCGCGGCGAGCATGCCGCCGGCGAATATCACTCCGGCCATCGGCAGGTGCCCCGCCACCGCTCTTTCAAACGCCAGGCCGGCACCGAGCAGGACGATGCCGACCGCCATTCCCCGGCGGGCGTCGGAAAGCACCATCACGACGGCGCCGAACCAGGCCAGGACTGCGGCCGCGATGGCGAGGGCCTCGTTCACCGGAGGAGCACCACGGCGAGGACCCCAAAACTGGCGACCCAGAACCAGACCGAGGCTCGCGCCATAGCCAGGTCCAAATTCTGCCAGCCGGTCACGCGGAGGTCGGGCGGGACCTCGAATGAATCGACGAGTGCGCCGACGTGGTCCGGCCAGCTACGCCAGGTTGGCTCAACAATCGGGGCCAGAGCCGTCTTCGACTCGGCTCCCACGGTCGCGCTCACCGAGCGCCCGCCAAAGAGGCCGGCTGCCGCCAGGCCGGCAAGCACGAGGAGGCCGATAGAAACGGCCGGCCAGTTCCCGGCAGCGGTGTCGGTACCGAGCAAACCACCGCCCAGGCTGCTCGTGCCGACTGCCATCACGGTGGCCGCGCTGGGGTTGGCGAGCCCAACCTGGAGAGCCCCCATGAGAACGCCTCCGGCCGCCAGGAGGACGGCAGTCAGCAGGATTCCGACCCTGGAACCGCCTCCGGAGCCGCCCCCCGGCAATCGGAGGGCACGGGCGGCGCCGGCCAGGCCGAGCAGCCAGGCCAACGCCGCCACGATCCCCGCATAGGCGAACACCTCGTTGGCTGTCACTGCGGCCTCGACGCCAAGCAGCCGTGTCGCGAACACCAGGGTCGGCGGCAGGCCGGCGGCAAGGGCGAGAACGAGGATGGCGACTCCGCGCCGTCCCTCGGCCGGAAGCAGGGCCGGCACCGGGATCAGCAGCGCGCCGCCGGCGAGAATTGCGACGCACGCCGCGACACCGAGCGGGGTGCCCAGGCCGAGGGCAAGAAGGGCGAAGCCACCGGCCATGGGCACTGCCTCCGCGAGGTGGTCGCGTCGGGTCTCGGCGGCCTGCCCTCGGAGCGCAGCGCCGAGCGCGACCGCAGCGCCCAACGCGCCCAACCCGATGTTGAACCAGCGGCTCGGGTAGTGCCCGCCGCCGGCCTGGTACATCCGCAGCAGAAGGCTGAACCCGATTGGGAAGAGGACTGCCGCGGCCAGGGAAGCCGGGCCGGGCTGGAACCGCTCCAGGAAGCGCACCGTCCACGGCCGCCATGGCACCAGGCCCGAGAGGAG
>JAYUBK010000006.1:0-2815 GCA_043740835.1 Chloroflexota bacterium | reverse complement strand
ACCTCGTGATCGCGGGCAACGGCGACAGCATTTTCAGGCGCCTCATGAACGTCGTGGGTCGGCCCGACATGGCCGAGGATCCCGGCCTTCGAACCAATGCGGACAGGGTGAAGCGCGATGGGGAGATCGACGCTGTGCTTGCCGGCTGGGCCGCCAGGCACGGCGTCGAGGAAGCACTCGCCAGCCTGGAGGCCTCGAAAGTACCCGCGTCGAAGATTTACGACATCGCCGACATCGCCGCCGACCCCCAATTCCTTGACCGCGGCATGGTGCGGGAGTTCCCGCTCGGAGGGCGCCTGGTGAAGGTGCCGGGAATAGTTCCCCGCCTGAGTGCCACCCCTGCAGAGATTGATTGGCTGGGTCCTGGGCTCGGCGAGCACAATGGGAAGGTCTTCGCCGGGATGTTGGGGATTTCCGAGGAAGAACTGCTCGAACTGTCACGCGCGGGCGTGATCTGAGGCTGGCTGGACCTAGCGCACGCTGGGCATCCAGGCCGGACGGTCCGCCTCGAACTCCTTGATCTTGTCCATCTTCGAGAGCGAGAGGCCGATCTCGTCCAAGCCGTTGAGGAGTCGTTCCTTCAGGAAGGGTTCAACCTCGAAGCCGAGTTGCACCGGGCCGGCGCCGATCGTCTGGTTCTGAAGGTCTATGGTCGCCTCCGTCGCGGGCGAAGTGGTGGCGAGATCGAGAAGTTGTCGCACTTCCTTCTCAGGGAGGGTTAGAGCGAGCAGTCCGACGTTGCCGCAGTTGCTCCTGAAGATGTCCGCGAAGGACGGTGCGATGATCACTTCGAAGCCCGCCTCCTGGAGCGTCCAGGGTGCGTGCTCCCGTGACGATCCGCAGCCAAAGTTCGGGCCTGCGACGAGGATCCGCGCGCCCTGGTGCTCGGGCTTGTCAAGCACGAAGTCGCCGGCCTTCCGCCAGTCGTAGAAGAGGTATTGGCCATAGCCCGTGCGCTCGATGCTCTTGAGGAACTGCTTGGGGATTATCTGGTCCGTGTCGACGTCGGCCAGGTCGAGGGGTGCCATCCGTCCCGTGACGGGAGTGAACGCCTTCATTCAGTCGGAATCCCTGACGTCCGCCAGGTGTCCGGCGATCGCCGCCGCCGCTGCCATGGGAGGGCTCACGAGGTGAGTGCGGCCGCCGGCGCCCTGCCGCCCTTCGAAGTTGCGGTTGCTCGTCGATGCGCAGCGCTCGCCCGGCGCCAGGATGTCCGGGTTCATCCCGAGGCAGAGGGAGCACCCGGCCTCTCGCCACTCGAAGCCGGCGTCCTTGAAGATCCGGTCGAGACCCTCTTTCTCCGCGATCATCTTCACTGTCGTCGAGCCGGGTACGACCATCGCCCGAACGCGGGGGTGAACGTGACGGCCGCGGATTACCGCGGCTGCGCCGCGGAGGTCCTCGATTCTTGAGTTCGTGCAGGATCCGATGAAGACGCGGTCGATCGCTATGTCCTGCATCGCCATTCCGGGCGTCAGGTCCATGTAACGCAGGGCCCGCTCGGAGGTCTCGTCGTGAGCCTCCGGCACTCGGCCGCTGATGGGGACGGCCTGGGCGGGGTTGATCCCCCAGGTTACGTACGGCTCCAGCCGAGAGGCGTCGAGGTCGATCTGGCGTGAAAAGCTGGCGTCCTTGTCCGTGTGAAGGGTGCGCCAGTGGTCGAGCGCCTCCTCCCAGAGCTTGCCCTTGGGCGAGTACTGGCGGGGCTGCAGGTAGGAGAAGGTGATGTCGTCGGGGGCGATCATTCCAACTCGGGCGCCCCATTCAATGGTCATGTTGCAGACGGTCATCCGGCTCTCCATCGAGAGCTCGCGGATTGTCGTGCCGCGGTACTCGACGAGGCTGCCCTGGCCGCCGGAAACTCCCTCCTGGGCGATGAGGCCGACCACCACGTCCTTGGCGGTCACGCCGGGAGGCAGCGCACCCTCGACGTTCACGACGACATCGGGAAAGCGGCGCTGGGGGAGGCACTGGGTCGCCAGCACGTGCTCGACCTCCGAGGTTCCGATCCCGAACGCGAGGGCGCCGAACGCTCCGTGGGTTGCGGTGTGGGAGTCGCCGCAGACGATCGTCATACCGGGCTGGGTCAGTCCCAACTCGGGACCGATGACGTGGACGATGCCCTGGTGAGCGCTGCCCAGCTTGTAAAGGCGGATGTTCTCGCGGGCACAGTTCCGTTCGAGTGCCTCGAGTTGCCTGCGCGAGAGATCATCGATCTCCTCGGGGCCCGTCGGAGTGTTGTGGTCGGTGGTTGCGATTGTCAGATCCGGACGATGTACGGGACGGCCGGCCATCTGGAGGCTGGCGAACGGTTGTGGAGAAGTGACCTCGTGGACCAGGTGCATGTCCACGTAAAGGAGGTCGGGTGCGCCCGGGCCACTGTCAACGACATGACTGTCCCAGATCTTCTGGGCAAGGGTTTTCGGCATTGCTGCAATGTAGCAGCGGGGTGCCCCTCCACCCTCTGGGCATCATCACTGACGAGGCCTGCGTTTGTGTTCGCATCACGCCTGTTCCGGCGGCCTACGCTGGTCTTCGATGGGCGGTTCGCAACTTCTTCCGGAACTTGCCGAGTCCGACAGTGATGGAGAGGTAGCGGCGCTCTACGCCGAGATCCGCGCGACTCTTGGCATCCCGTTCGTCGGGCTCATCTATCGAACTCTGGCGGTGGAGCCCGGCAGGCTCGGCAGGGTGTGGAGCCGCCTCGGACCATTTCTAGGGCATTCCTCCACCTGGGCTGTGGCCGCGGCGCTCGACCCGGGGCTGGACCGTGCCCCGGCCATCGCCCCTGCGAAGGGTCTGCGCTCGGAGGGTT
>JAYUBK010000005.1:0-2816 GCA_043740835.1 Chloroflexota bacterium | reverse complement strand
CCAGGCGGCACGGCCTCGGTCGTCGGAGTCCCCGAGACGCTCGAGTCCGACTTTCCCTACATGCTGGCGTGGCTGAACAACTTCACCTATACGGGCGGCGTCTGCAACGTCCCCGCCTACATGCGCCAGTTGCTCGACCTGGTTGCCGGCGGCAAGGTCGACCCGGCGCGGATCATCAGCCACCGCATGAAGCTCGACCAGGGCGTCAAGGCCTACGAGATGTTCGCGGCCCGCGAGGCTACCAAGATCGTCCTGACCACCTAGTCCGCCGACCTCGCGTTATGCGGGAGTCGAGGTCAACGCCAGCGGCGCTTTGACCGCACCCCTGATCGCTGCAACCATCGCCGGCGCATGAGCGGGCATCAGCAGGATGTTGCAACCATCGAGGGCGTCGGCGAATCGTCTCAGGTCCGGTTGCGGGATCTCGACCACGATCGGTGTCCTGGGATACGTGCGTTTGAGCGCGACGAGGACTTCCCGGTTGGCCGGGTTGGCGGGATTGAGGCGATGAAAGATCGCGTCTGCACCTGCCGCGGCCGGACACGCACCGCCGGCGACCAGGGCGCATTCCCCCCCATGCAGCGAGTAAGGACCCCCACAGCTCACAGTGTCAAACCCGGCGGCGGTCAGCTCTGCGGTGATCGCCGACCTCTCGGCCCGGTCACTCGTCTCGACCAGGACCCGGATTTTCCGTGCCTCGCCATCCCAGTTCGGGGGCGCTTCGCCTTCGTCCTTCGATCCAATCTGCAGTTGCTGCCGTATCCATTCCAACATTCAACGACGGTAGTCGGTTGCGCCCGCCGGCGACACGGGTCTAAAGGCCCCTGAAAGGCCTGCCATCAGGCCCATCCCACGGCAGGGCCGGCGAGCCGTTGTTGAATACCACTAGGGGAACAGCCCCTCGACCGACAGATAGCGCTCCCCGGTGTCGTAGTTGAACGCCAGCACGCGCGCGCCATCCGCCATCTCCGGCACCTTCTGGGCCACGGCCGCCAGCGACGCCCCTGACGACACGCCGACCAGCACGCCCTCCTCGCGGGCGCAGCGGCGGACGTACTCCATCGCATCCGCGGGCGCGACCAGGATCACACCGTCGAGCAGATCGGTTCGCATCACTCCGGGGATGAAGCCGGCGCCGATGCCCTGGATTGTGTGCGGCGAATGGGTGCCACCGGAGAGCACCGGCGACAGCGTCGGCTCGACGGCGAACACCTTCAGCTGCGGCCACCTCGGCTTCAGCACCTCGGCGCAACCGGTGATGTGGCCCCCCGTACCCACGCCCGTGATGAGGTAGTCGAGCCCGTCCGGGAAGTCACGCGCGATCTCCTCCGCGGTCGTTCGCCGGTGCACTTCGACATTGGCTGGATTGTTGAACTGCATCGGGATCCAGGAATTCGGGGTCTCGGCCCTGATCTCTTCGGCACGCGCTATCGACCCCTTCATTCCGAGCTCGCGGGGAGTCAGCTCGAGCTCCGCACCGTAGGCCTTCATCAGCCGCCGCCGCTCGATCGAGAACGACTCGGGCATGCACAGGATCAGCCGGTAGCCCTTCACGGCGCAGGCCAGGGCAAGACCGATGCCGGTGTTGCCGGAGGTGGGCTCGATGATTACCGAGCCGGGACCGATCGCGCCCGTCTTCTCGGCGTCCTCGATCATTGCGATCCCGATGCGGTCTTTGATACTTCCGCCCGGATTGACCCGCTCCTGCTTGCACCACACGTTGACGCGAGGGTCGAAGAGCCGGTTGATGCGGACGTGGGGCGTGTTGCCGATGGTCTCGAGGATGTTGGCGTAGGGCATTGGCGGTCCTCCTCAGATCGAATAGTCGGGCGCGTCGAGCGTGTCGGAGACGCTTCGGACCCGGACCTGGCTGCTGTGGTAAACGAAGGAGCGGGGCGGCACGCTGGTCGTGAGCCAGACGTTGCCCCCGATCACGCTGTCGTGGCCGACCGTGGTGTCGCCGCCGAGAACGGTGGCGTTCGCGTACAGCACCACCCGGTCCTCGATGGTGGGGTGGCGCTTGAGGCCGGCGGCAGCCTTGGACACGCTGAGCGCGCCCAGGGTCACGCCCTGGTAGATCTTCACGTGGTCTCCGATGACTGCGGTCTCGCCGATCACGATCCCGGTCCCGTGGTCGATGCAGAAAGAACGTCCGATGGTCGCGCCGGGGTGGATGTCGATCCCGGTGCGCGTGTGGGCGACCTCGGCCAGCAATCGGGGCAGGATCGGGACTCCGAGCTCGTAGAGACCGTGGGCCAGCCGCTGGATGGTGATTGCCAGGAAGCCCGGATAGGCGACGACGACCTCATCAAGGCTCTCGGCGGCCGGGTCGCCGGCGACGATGGCGTCGGCGTCGGCACGAAGGAGTTCATAGATGCCGGGCAGCAGCTGGGTGACGCGCCCCGACAGTTCCGTTGCCCGGTCCGGCGGAAGGACCGCGCCGAGCAGGTGGCAGAGGTCGGCGCGCAGGAGTGCAAGGTGCGCCTGGATCTGGTCCTCACTGGCCTCGACATCCTCCGCGTGCTGCGGGAAGAGCAGGGCGAGGACTGTGTCGATGAAGGTCTCGACGTCGCGCCTCGACGGCATCGCAGCGGCCTGGGGCCGCCGGTCCGCGATCAGGGTTCGGGCGAAGGCGTGGTCCAACTCGTGGAGGCCGTCGCTCGAGCCGGGGCCGGACGCTCCGCTCGATACGGGTGACGATTTCATGGTTGCTCCAATGAGAAATCGGTGCCGGGCCCGGCAAGGATGACACGATGGAAAGGTTCGGAAAACCATCCGGGTGATTCTGCTGCCCTGTGCCAGGCTCAGCTTACAGG
>JAYUBK010000004.1:0-2834 GCA_043740835.1 Chloroflexota bacterium | reverse complement strand
GTGATACTCGCCGCGTTCCTTCTTCTCTTGAGGAGGGCGGCCCGCCAACTTGGCTGGTGGCCGTCGCCCCCGGGACGATTTCGGCCCAATAGCCAACCGACCTTAACCGAGGAGGACGAGAATGAGCAGTTCCCGGTCGCACAAGCGTCACGGCGCTGAAGACAGGATCGCCGGGCGTCCCGCGCGCCCTGCGACACCAGTCCGCGTCCAACGCGGAGGCCCCCAGGTGCGGGGGGGCGTACCTTTCGGGTGGATCGCGGTCGCAGTGCTGGCGGTGGCCATCGGGAGCGTGATCTGGTTTAGTTCCCAGCACACCGGCCAGCAGGCGGCCGGGTCAGTCTCGGGAACTGCCCCCTCCGTCCAGGGAAGCGGCGGCTTTTCGTACACAGTGGGCTCGCCCGGTCCCGGGGACGCGGCGCCCGATATTCAGCTGGCCGCGATTGACGGCAGCAGCTACGACCTGACGGCCTGGCGCGGCAAGACCGTCCTTCTCTTCTTCGAGGAAGGCGTAGCCTGCCAGCCGTGTTGGGACCAGCTGAAGGACATCCACTCGAACTTCTCCCAATTCCAGGCGTTGGGCGTCGAACAGATCGTGACGATCACGGGTGACGATTCTTCGATCCTGAAGCAGAAGGTTGCGATCGAGCGCATCACCACCCCTGTGCTGTCTGATCCCGGCCTGCGCGTGTCGCAGACCTACCACGCCAACACCTTTGGGATGATGGGAAACGGAGCCGACGGACACACCTTCATCGTTGTCGGTCCCGACGGCCACATCGAATGGAGGGCCGACTACGGTGGAGCGCCCAAATACACGATGTTTGTGCCAGTTAAGGACCTGGCCGCTGAGATGCGCAAGGGTATGGGCCGATGAGTACAAGGCAAGAACCCATCCACGTCACGCTTTTGGTGCAGCAAGGTTGCCATTTCTGCCACGACGCAGAGGACATCCTCAGACGGCTCGAAAGCGAGTACCCGATCGTGGTGGCAAAGCTCGATCTGGCCACCGAGGAGGGAGAGCGGATGGCGCTGCGTCATGGCCTTCTCTTTCCTCCTGGCATCGTTATCGAAGACCAGGCAGTCAGCTCAGGCCGACCCTCGGAGGGACGAATCCGAAAGTTTCTCGACGCCTGGGTTGGACCGGAGGCGTCGTTCAAGGTGGCGGCCACCGGGCCTGCGTAGCCGCGCAAATATACCGGCCGGGGGTATAATCCAGAAGATGGCCGCGCCTCTCGAGGATGTAAAGCGACTCGAGACCGTGACCGTACCGATCACCGGTATGACCTGCGCATCCTGTGTTCGGCGCCTTGAGCGGGCCCTGGCGAAGGTGCCGGGGGTTCGTGAGGCTTCTGTCAATTTGGCCACCGAGCAGGCCCGAGTCAGCCTCGAGCCGGGTGGGGTCACGACTGAGCAGTTGCGATCCGCGGTGGAGGCTGCCGGTTACGGCGTCCTGCAGATTGCGCCGCCCCTGGCAGTTCCCAATGCTGCCGAGCCCAAGGATCCCGAGGCGGTGACGCTGCCGATCGAGGGCATGACCTGCGCATCCTGCGTCGGCCGAGTGGAAAGGTCGCTGAGCCGCGTGCCGGGGGTCACCCAGGTGAGCGTCAACCTAGCCACCGAACGTGCCACGATTGCGATCGGACCTGGCGTCGACCGAGCGACCCTCGAGGAAGCGATCACGAGGGCCGGATATCGCGTCGGGCAAGTTGAAGCGCCCCAGCCCGGATCCGGGCAGACCCCCGGCGCTGCTGCCCATGCTCGCACCGTCGCCCGGGAGGCCGAGCAGCGCGACCTGAAGGTCAAGGTGTTCGTGAGCCTTGGTATCGGTGCGGTCCTGATGATCCTCATGTACGTGCCGCTGCACCTAGATGCACGAGTCGTCGAGCCCGTGCTCCTGGTCCTGGCAACCTTTGTCCAGTTCTGGGCCGGCGGACGATTCTATCGCGCCGCCTGGGCTGTCACCCGGCACGGCGGGACCAGCATGGACACGCTTGTTGCCGTCGGCACCAGCGTGGCATATGGCTACAGCGCGTTCGTGACGCTGCTGCCAGGACTTGCCGACCGACTCGGTTTCCAGCACCACCTCTACTACGAGACCGCGGTGATCATCATCGCCCTGATCCTGATGGGGCGGTGGCTCGAAGCCCGCGCGAAAGGACGGACGAGTGCGGCAATCACGGCCTTAATGGGCATGCAGGCGAGGACAGCCCGCGTGATCCGCGGAGGAATTGACGTCGATGTCCCCGTCGATTCTGTGCGAGTCGGAGATCAGGTTCGCGTGCGGCCAGGGGAGAAGGTGCCGGTTGATGGCCGCATCCTGCAGGGCAGCTCCACGCTTGACGAGTCGATGCTGACCGGGGAGAGCCTGCCCGTGGAAAAAGGTCTGGGCGACTCAGTCATCGGCGCAACAATCAATCGCACCGGCAGCTTCGTCTTCGAGGTCGCCAAGGTGGGCAGTGACACGACTCTGGCCCAGATCGTCCGGATGGTGGAAGAGGCCCAAGGGTCGAAAGCGCCGATCCAGCGGCTTGCCGACACCGTGTCGTCATTCTTTGTGCCTGCCGTGCTCGTGCTGGCACTGCTCACCTTCCTGGGTTGGCTGGCGTTCGGACCCAACCCGCGTCTCACGATGGCCATTCAGTCCGCTGTGGCGGTCCTCATCATCGCGTGCCCTTGCGCGCTCGGCCTGGCGACTCCGACTGCGATCATGGTCGGTACCGGCAAAGCCGCTGAGCTGGGGATCCTGATCCGTGGCGGCGAAGCTCTTGAGGCGGCGCGCCGGATCGACGCCATCGTTCTCGACAAGACAGGCACCCTCACTCGCGGCAAACCAG
>JAYUBK010000003.1:0-2853 GCA_043740835.1 Chloroflexota bacterium | reverse complement strand
CCGACCGGACTAGGTAAAGCCCGAGCATTGCGACAAGAAGTCCGATCGCGATCCGGAACGGGAACACGAACACCCGGGTGGAAGCACTGACGGTCCTCCCATTGCCGTCGTCACCGTAGGCGCGGACCGTGCACCAGCAGATGAGCGGCGGGTTGATCCACTCTCCCCTGACCGTGCGCGCCGTCTGGCGGAGGACCGAGAAGTCGGGAAAGGAGACTCTGCCCGCGTTGGCCGACCCGAGCATGCCGTTGGGCTGGTAGTAGTCCTCGTGGACCGTCCCCTGGTTACGCACCGTCAGGGTCAGCGGCACCGGGCCGCCATCCGAGAACCAAGGAGCGGAAAGACTGGAGAGCCCGACCTTGTGCACCAACGGCCCCGGCACGGCGATAAGCAGCTGCGTCCCGATCCCGCGGTTGATGTTGATGGCCCCGGACGCCCCCTTGAAGGGGACGAGGAAGGTCAGGCCGACCTGGTGGTCGCCCGGCTCCGGGTCGACGGGAATGTCGATCGTGACGTGTACCAACTGGCTCGCTCCGGGCTTCAGCGAGAAAGTCCTCGGCGAAACAACTACCCAGCCGGCCGCGGAACCCCGACTCGGCGGGGAGTAGACCACGCTGCCGTCCGGGCGCTGGGTCAGCTCGCCCGTTGCAACCGTGACGTCAAGGTCCTCACCACCACTGTCTGAGACTTCGAAAACGGCATCCCCGTGGGTCGGACCCTGGGGGATGACGATGCGACCCGGACTGACGGTGATCGAGAAGAGGGCGCCGGTGTCCGGCGAGCTCGCAGGGGAGGGCGGCGGCCGGAGGCCTTTGGGCAGGGCCTGGGAGATGGTGCCCGTCGAATAGAGATAGAAGACCGCCAGCAGTGCCACCAGTCCTGTCAGCCCCGCCAGGGCCCACCAGGTCCGGGCGCGAGATCGCCCGGCCTTTTCTTCCTCCAACGCCTCGGAAGCTTACGGGTTGCTCGAGAGGACGTAGTTGAGGGTCACGCTGTAGTTGTCGGAATTCACCCAGGGGATGAGCATCTGGTAGTCGTTGCTGACGGTGTCGCCGCCGCCGGTGCTCTTCACCGTGGTGCTGGCGACGGTCGTGGCGGAGGAGGAACTGATCGCCGCATAGGCGCCGGCAGTGGTCGTGTTCCTGACGGTCAGGGCCGAGACCGGGATGGTGTCGCTGTTGCCCGTGGCGCCGCCGACCATATTCGCGGAGGCGGCCTGGACGGTCACGGTGTAGCCGGTCTTGTTGTTGTCCTTGACGGACATGGTGACCGCCCCAAGGGCATTCGCGGTGGTCGCCGGGGCGCCGCTCAGGCTGAAGCTGGCAGAGAGGCCGGTGAGAGTGATCGAGTGGTTGACGTTGACATTGCCGGTGGTACTGCCGGTAGCGGCATAGGCGGGTACGGTTGCGAGCGCTGCGATGCCGATGCCGGCCACGGCCAGCCCCGTGCTCACCGCGAGTTTGATCTTCGATCCGTTGAACATGATGTCGAGTAGCTCCTTTTCGTTTGGTTGCCGAGGGCGGTTCGTCGGTGGTTCGTCACCGATCCGGCGGCAACTTGACGATTCTGCGCAGGGGCCTCGGTCATTCTGCGGTCATCCCGGGATCATTTCGAAGACCCTTTGGGGCGCAAGTCAGTCCCCCAGGACCACTGGCCAAGGCGGCTGGTTGACATCCACGCACCAGACCACTTGACCCTCAAGCCAACTTGAGGGTATAGCGTCCCCTTTCGTGGACACGGGGAAGCTCCGAATCGGCCAGCTCGCTTCGAAAGTGGCGGTGGCCGTAAGCGCGATCCGCTACTACGAAGAGGAGGGCCTGCTGGGCGCCGCCGAACGGACCGAGGCGGGGTACCGGCTCTACGACCTGGAGGCCGTCGGCCGCGTGCAGTTCATCCAGCGAGCCAAGGCGCTCGGGCTGACCCTGCGTCAGATCAAACAACTCGTCCGGAGCAGGCAGGCAGACACGCTCGCCGAACGGGCAGCGGTCCGTCACCTGGTGGCGCACAAGATCGCCGAAACGAAGGCCCGCGTCTCGGAGCTGGCGGCTCTGGAGGTCGAACTCGAGGGGCTCTATATCCGGCTGCTGAAGGCACCCGCCGAGGCATGCGGCCATGTGGGCGACTGTGCCTGCTGGCTACCAACAGAAGAGGAGGTGATGACGATGGCGACCGAGATCACTTGCTGCGGACAGCTTTGCTGCCCCTCCTGCTCATGCACGAAGGGCGAGGCGTGCGACTGTTCAAGCTGCAGCTGCAACGTGAAGTGAGCCCGAGCCGGCTCGGGGTCTTCGACTCTGCCGGTCGCAGGGCGGGCCCCGGGCATTGGCTCGGTGATACGTCTCGCGCGCGAGCGCCCGCGAGCGATCACTAAGGTTCCCTCGCAGGCATACTCAGCGACGTCGTGCACTACCAGTTCAGCCTCTTTTTTCTGTTGTCCGCGATCCTCATCGTGTTGGCGCTGGCGGCAGGTGCGTTTGTGGTCGGCTGGGCATTCCGGAAAGGTTGGGACCGTGCAGACAGCAAGAAGCCGCCTCGGGCTTGACGGCCCGGGATGCGAGACTGGAAAACCGAGATCCGCGGCTGGACATCGTCGGGCGTAGGGGAACCTTCTCAATCGGGCGACGCACGACGGCCCGATTCCCGTCCCGAGCCGAAGACCCCTTATCGCTTGTCGGCGAGCACCTGCTCGGCGAGGCGCTGGACAGTCGGGACGATGAGGTCAACGTCCCTCTCAGTCGTCCGCCAGTTCGAGATGGCTGGCCGGAACGCCACCCTTCCGCCGTAGACGGTGGTCCCGAAATAGACGCTGCCCTCGGCCAGGACAGCCTCTCCGATGCGGCGGTTCAGCTCGTC
>JAYUBK010000002.1:0-2855 GCA_043740835.1 Chloroflexota bacterium | reverse complement strand
GGATGACCTCGGAGCCGGGCGCCTTGCCGCCCACGTGCTCGACGAAGGCGAAAGCGTCCTCGAGAAGTTCGTTCCAGCCCATGACGTGACCGCGCCGGCCCTCCGCTCTGCCGTGGCCACGCCAGTCGACTGCGTGCACGGCGATCCCCTCTGCGGCCATCGCCCGGGCCAGGCCCTCGTAGCGGCCTGAGTGCTCGCCGAGGCCGTGCAGCACCGCCAGCGTGTGGGTGGCGGACGCCGGAGTCCAGCTACGCCAGAAGAGCTGCGTGCCGTCGGCCGAGCGAAGCGTTCCCTCGGCGGTTGCCGCGACGCTAGGGGCCCAGATGGCGGAGTCCCCTCATGATTTTCATGGCCTCCTGCTCGGCTTCAAGAAGGCTCGGCGCGTAGGCGCGCAAACCCTGCAGAGAGTACCCCCAGTGGCCGAGCTGGGGAGCCTCGGAATGCACCCGGTACGAGGGCGGATAGAACTGGATCGCCGTCGCCCCGACCTTCTTGATAATCGGGCGCCGGGCGACGTAATCCTCGAGCGTCCCGCCCGACGGGAGCAGGCCACCCCGGAATTCGAGATAGCGCAGCTTGTGAAGGGGGTTCTCCTCGTCCCGCCACGCAGTCCGGATGCCGTACTCGGCGGAGAGATCGCGGAGGAAGAAGAGAAGGACGAGCGCATCGGTCTCGTCGCCGGCCATCTTCAAGAACCCGCCCGCAACGACGTCATCGCCTTCGTTGATGCGGAGGTGGCGGAGAAACTCGCTCTCGAATAAGGCTGTTGAGAGCGGGGTCGCCATCCAGAACGGTTCACTTCTCCAGGTTCTGGCGGCCGCCAGCGCTAGTACCTGCTCGGAGAGCCTTTCGAAGCGATCGGGCGAGAGGCCGTGAAGCCTGAAATGGAGTACTCGCGCCACACCCTTAGCCTACGCGACCCCTCCCCGCGCAGGAGCCCGACCTGTCGAGCGGGGGGCCCACCTCCAGGTAAGGATCACCCCGGAAGCAGTCGGGACTTCGCTAGCTCGGAGGGTTCGACACGCAGCGGGAGCCGATCGTGGCCGGCGCTGAGCAGGAACTCGCCGCGTCGGCCGGCCTCGATCGACTGCCGCTGGACGTCGCTGAACTGAAAGGTTCGCTGCAACCTCTGCGCCTCGCTCGGCCGCTGCGCGCCGAAGAAGCGGATGGCCGGGTTGGTGGCGACGACGAGGCCGTGGTCCGAACCGAGCAGATCACCGGGATTCTGGGTGGCAAAGGCAAGGGCGCCGTCGTACTTGCGAATCCGGCGGGCCAGCCGGACAACGAAACGCCGCAACGTCGGGTCCTCGAAGAGAAGGCCGAGCTCGTCGATTATCAGAAGACGCCGCCTGCGGTGGCCCTTGATCCGGCCCCACAGCGCCTCCGCGAGCAGGAAGTGGACGGGGGCGATCATCTCCTCGCGCAGCTCCCGCATCCCGAACACAACAATCGGCGCCTCAAGGTCGATGTTGGTAGGCGCGTTGAAGATCCGGCCGAGGTTGCCGCTGACCCAGCGCAGGAGAACCTTGGCCGCCCGGCTCGCAGGCGGGAGGCGCGTCGCCACGTCCCCCAGGATCGGGGTGCCGCACTCTTTGAAGGCAAGCCGAACAGCCTGGTCGACCGCGGCCTTCTCGACCTCGTCGAGCCCGCCGCAGATTATCGATATGAGGTCGACCGCGTCGGCCATCCCCTGCGCCGACTCGAGGACGTTCAGGGAGTGCTCGGAGCTCAGACCCAGCTGGACGTCGACGCCCCCGAGACGCCGCGCCAACGCTCCGTACTCGTGCTCGGGATCCAGGATGAAGACCTGGGCCCCGTTCTCGAGGGCCCCGAGTGCGATCGTGCTCATGAGGTAGGTCTTACCGGCCCCAGAGTGGCCGAAGATGGCGATGTTGGCGTTCTCATAGCGCGCCTGGTCCCAGGGATTGAGCACCACGGGCGTGCCGGCGGTCGCGTTCTGGCCGAGGAGGAAGCCGCCCTCGTCGTGGACGTGGGCGTGCAGCCAGGGAAATAGCGTCACCAGCGACGAGGTGTCGAGGACGCGGCGCCGCCCGAGCCTGTCCAGCCCCGCCGGAAGCGTCGCGAGACGGCCATCGAACTGCCTGAACGTCGCCGGCAGAATCGTGCAGAGCGCGGCCCGCGCCGCCTCCTCCAGGGCAGCCGCGGCGCACTCGAGTTCGTCGCGTCTCCCGGCGCTGACGGTGACGTAGAGGCCGACGTGGAAAGCCCTCTCCTGGTTTGCGGCAAGCCGACGCTGGAGGTCGAGGGCGGCGGGTACCGCGGCACTGAGCGACGGATCGGCTGCGCCGTCCGCCTGCTGCGCGCGCATGTGCGCCATCTGTCTTTGCAGGTAGCCGACCGCCGAGGCCGTCGGAAATGCGTCCGCGTGCCAGCTGATCGAGAGTTCGATCCCCGCGGGTGCGAGGCGAAGGAGCCAGCCGGCTTCGAGCATGCCGCCCGGGAACCTGTCGACCCACCAGGTCCGGTGCCAGCCGTGGCTGTCGCGCCAGTGCGTACGCGCCTCCTCGCCGAACGTCGTCCGCGGGCTGAGCGCCGGCGACGGAGCGCTGCGTAACCCGATGGCGGCCAGTGCCTCGGTGGTGGTCCCGGCGACGTGGACTTCCGCAGGGCGACCCGGGGCGGATCGCCAGACCACCTGCAGTGGCACCGTCAAACCATCGAGCAGCTCGCGGAAGCGCGCCAGCCAGCGCTGCTGGTCGTCGGGGGTTGCGCCCAGGAAACCGATCCCCCACGCGCGCAGCGGCCTCTCGCGAATTTCGTGCTCCGCGAGATGCGGGCGTGGCCCCAGCCTCTCGACACGCACCCTGACATCCCTAATCGGGACGTTTTGAATT
>JAYUBK010000001.1:0-9364 GCA_043740835.1 Chloroflexota bacterium | reverse complement strand
CGGCGGTGTAATTTCTGTGGCACTTTCCTTCGAGTCACCCCGACTGGGTGTTACCCAGCGCCCTGCTCTGTGGAGCCCGGACTTTCCTCCCGATCCGTTGATCCGGCGGTCACCCATCCGCCTCGGCCCATTGGCGATGATACCCCGCGATACCCGGGAGCAATCGTGCGCGTTGACTCTCGGGAAAGATGCGAACCGCAATCAGCCTCTTTGCTCTGCTCGTAATAGCCTGTGGCGGCGTTCAGGGTCCGGCCGCCTGCCTCGGCGCCTTGAATATGCCGACGCCGGTCGTCGCGAAGAACGGGGACTGCACGACCTCCGTGACCTCCGACCGAGCGACTTACACCGGCGGCCAGCGCATCGTTTTCACCGTCACGACAACCGCGACAGGCCCCAGCTGCGGGGTCGGAGTGCCCTGCGGCGCCGCGGCGGTGGCGGTGGCTGACAGCACCGGCCACTCCGTCTGGAAGCCGCCGCAGGTGGCCATCGCCTGCCCCGCGCTGGCACGGCTTCTCAAACCCGGCGAGTCGGTCCAATCGAGCGCGACGTGGCCTCAGCCGGCAGTCGCAGCCGGGGAGTATTCGGTCAGCGGCTCGGGCGCGACAGCTTATTTCAGAATCTGCTAGCGCCAGTTCCTAGCCTGGCCTGCGGCTCCTCTCCCAATCGTCGATGCCCTTGTTGGCGAGGGCGTCGGCCCCCTTGTTCTTCTCCCGCGGTACGTATGACACGCTCACCCTGGAAAAGCCGCCAATCAGGCGGGTCGCCTTCATTGCGAGGGGCTGTAACGCCGCGTTCTTGACCCTGTAGTTGCCGTTGACCTGCTCGACCACGAGCTTGGAGTCGAGGAACACCTCGAGGCGATCCGGCTTCCACTCGGCGACCGCTGTCAGCCCTTCGATCAGAGCGAGATACTCGGCGACGTTGTTCGTGGCCGTACCGATGTACCGGCAGAGGCCGCGCAGGCGCATGCCCTGATCGTCCTCAATCACCACCCCGAGGCCGGCAGGTCCGGGGTTACCTCGAGCGGCCCCGTCGGTGTACAGGCGGAGCGTCGTCAAGCCTGAACAAGGATGCGCTGGCAGTTCTGGCAGGTGAACCGGTCGCCCCGGCGCAGCTGTTGGAGCTCATTCGTGGTGAGCTGGACCCGACAGCCCTCGCAGGTGCCGTTAACCATCGCGGCGACCGGGTGCGGGATGCGGGCGATCTTCTTGTAGGCCGCCTGCAGCTGAGGGGAGACCTCATCCCACAGTTCGGTGCGGCGGGACTCAAGATCCGCGATCTCGGCAACCACGACGCCGAGCCGCTGCTTGAGTTCGGGCGCGGCTGCAGCTGCTGCCGCAGAGGCGGCGGCTAGCGTTTCACGGGCGATTCTGAGGGCCGACTCGGCTTCGTCGAGGGCTCCCATGACCTCGAATTCGCGCTCCTCCTCCGCTTTGAGAGCGGCCTTCATGTGGTCGACCTCGTTCGACATCTGCATGAGGTCGGATGGGTTTCGGATCCGGCCGCTCATCAGCTCCTTTTCGTGAGAGCGCATCTTGGCCCGGTGCGTCTCCCGCTCGAGGTCCATCGCGCGGACCTGGAGCGCGAGTAGCTGGTGAGCGGACTCGACCTCGACCAGTGACTCCGAGGCCGCCTCGGTGGGCTGGTCGCGCTCGAGCCTTGACTCGATGCGATGCTGTTCGTCCAGAAGGATCTGAGCCCGGTCACCGAGCCGCTGATACTGGAGCAGGAGCTCAGTGGGCTGCATCGGTTCTGGAGTATGGCGGAACCACAACGAGCACCGTGTGCGTCCGCCCCGCCTGCGAGACAGTCGACATTCGCTCGATTGCGAAGCCTCTCCGGTCGAGCTCGTCGATCAAGGCGGGCAGGTGCTGCATGGGCTGAAGTACGAGCCTGCGGAGGCTCTGAACGACCTCGGGAGCTGCCGCGAGGAGGGCCACGATGCGGTGCCCCCCCATCCCGGCCAACACCGCGATGTCGGCCTCTCCCGGCTCCAGCACCGAGAGGCCGTCGCCGAGCCGGACTTCGACACCGAGGCCCCCTACCGTGGCTCTCACGGTTTCGAATGGCCCGCTCTTGTTCTCTGTGGCGATGACCATGCGGGACGGGTTGGCCCGGGCGAGATGAGCGGCCAGGAGCCCGTCTCCGCTCCCGATGTCGGCTACCGCGAGGTTCTCGGGCACCTCCGCTGCCACTGCGCGGAGGCGGGCCGGGAGCCGGCCGCCAGGCTTAGTCGTTCTTGACCGGCTCGAAGCCGACGTGGTGGTGAGGCGGCTCGGTTGGCTGCGGCGCGACCGAGATGGTCCCGAATTCGCGCTCGTAACCCTCCACGTTCTGCATCAGGAGACGCGCGAGGAGTTTCAGATGATTGGGGCTCATGCCGACGCGGCTGTAGACGCGCATCAGGCCCGCCTGCTCGGGCGCCCACTGGCCGAAATTGAGCACGAACCCGAGAGGGGAGCCGTTGACCAGCACGGCGTCCGTGTAGATGACCTGACTTGCGCTGTCCTGGACCTTGACCTGGATGCTCTGGCCGACCGGTGCGCCCGGATCCTGGGCCACTACTCGATCACCGCCAGCACCTGGCCTTCCTTGACCACGTCCGTCTCCTTGACGAGGATCTCCTTGACGGTGCCCGCCCGCGGCGCCGTGACAGGAATCTCCATCTTCATGGACTCGAGGATCACCAGGATGTCGTCCTCCTCGACCTTGTCGCCGGCCTTGGCGACGACCTTCCAGACGTTGCCGACGAGCTCGGCCTTGATTTCTGTCATTGAGATACCGTCCTTTCCATGGTTTGCCGAGGTGGCTGTCGTGGCTCCGGGGGCAGTTGCAGCAACTCGCGCGCCCTGGCGATCGTGGCGACTTCGCGGCCCAGGTCTCGCGAGAGGCGGGCGGCCTTGTCGACGAGCTCCCCGTTGCTCGAAGCCATCCTGCCCTCTTCGATGTAGAAATTGTCCTCGAGCCCGACCCGGATGTTGCCGCCCATGCCGAGGGCGGAGGCGCAGAGGCGCCACTGCTCGAGGCTGATCCCAATCACCTGCCAGTGCGAGCCGGGCGGCAGCGAGTCGACCTGGTGGACGAGGTTGCGAGTCGACGCCGGAATGCCTCCAAGGACGCCCATCACGAGGCTGAACTGGAGCGGTGGCCGGAGGATTCCCATGTCGAGGAGCGGACGCGTGTTGCCGATGTGGCCGGAATCGAAGGACTCCATCTCCGGGCGCACGCCGGCTTCGTTCATCGCCTCAAGAAAAAAGCGGATGTCGCCGAACGGGTTGGCGAAAACGTGGTCGTGATAGAACTCCTTGCGCTTTGGCGAATAGATCGCGTAGTTCATCGACCCCATGTTCAGTGCGGCGACCTCGGGTCTGAGCTCGCGTATGTGCGCTACTCGCTCCTCCTTCGGGATGCCGACCGAACCTGTCGAGAAGTTGATGATCACGTCCGTCCGAGCGCGGACCTCCGTGAAAATCTGCCGGAAGGTCTCCAGCGACCAGGTCGGCGTGCCGTCGTCGTTTCGGGCGTGGATATGGACGATGGCAGCGCCCGCTTCGGCAGCGCGGCGCGCCTCCTCGCCGATCTCGGCCGGCGTGTAGGGGATTGCCGGGCATTGCGACCGACTCGTCAGGGATCCGGTCAGCGCGCAGCTGATGACGACCGGCGACTCACTCACGAGCTAGCCCCCTCGCTCCGCTCCCCTGCGCCATCGTCCTCAAGGCGTCGCCCGAAAGCCAAGGTTCCCTTGGCGTTTGAGTTGTCAATGCCCACTCCCAAGCCCCGCATTGCGTCGTCGTCGGGGGGGTTCCGTACGGGGGCCCAACCCAAACGCGCCGTGGTTCCGTAGGAGGGGCCTCCCCCCCCATGCGCCGCGCGTCGCCTGAAAGCCAAGGTCCCCTTGGCGTTTGAGTTGTCACCATCGGCTCCCCAGCCCCGCACTGCGTCGTCGTCGGGGGGTTCCGTAGGGGGGCCTGCCCCCATGCGATTCTGGGGGGGGTCCGTAGGGGGGGCCTGCCCCCCATGCGATTTGGGCCTGCCCCCCATGCGCCTGGCGTCGCTTGAAAGCCAAGGTCCCCTTGGCGTTTGAGTTGTCCCTGCCCACTCCCAAGCCCCGCATTGCGTCGTCGTCGGGGGGGTTCCGTAGGGGGGGCCTGCCCCGCATGCGACTTGGGCCTGCCCCCATGCGATTCTCATACCGGAATGTTGCCGTGCTTGCGCCAGGGCCGCTCTACCTTCTTGGAACGGGCCTGCTCGAGGCCCTGGATGATCACCCTTCGCGTGTCGGCGGGGTCGATCACGTCGTCGATCATCGCCCAGCCGGCCGCGATGTAGGGGCTGATCTGCTCACGAATTCGCGCGACGAGCTGAGCCCTGGTCTCGTCCGGGTCGTCGGAAGCCTCGACCACCTTGTTGAAAATGATGTTCACAGCGCCCTCGGGACCCATCACGGAGATCTCGGCGAAGGGCCAGGCGACGATCAGGTCGGGCTGGTAGCCCTTCCCGCACATCACGAAGTAGCCGGCGCCGTAGGCCTTACGCATCACGACGGTGATCTTCGGAACCGTCGCCTCACTGGTGGCGTAGAGCATCTTCGCGCCGTGCCGGATGATTCCCTCCTTCTCGACGCCCGAGCCCACGAGGAAGCCGGGCACGTCCATCAGGTAGATGAGAGGCACGTTGAACGCGTCGCACATGCGGATGAAGCGCGCCGCCTTGTCGGCGGAGTTGACGTCGAGAATTCCGCCCTTGAAGAGCGGCTGGTTGGCGACGAAGCCGACGCTCTCGCCGTTCATCCGAGCCAGCCCGACCACGAGGTTCTTGGCCCAGGTTGGTTTGACCTCGAACCAGGAGTCCTCGTCGGCGATGCGCTGGATGACCTTGCGCACATCGTAGGCGGCGCGTGGATTGGTGGGGACCAGCTTTTCGAGACCCTCGACCGCCCTGTCAGGCGGGTCGGTGGAGGCGAACAGGGGTGGCTGCTCCTCGTTATGTGACGGCAGATAGCTCAGGAAGCGGCGCACCTGGGCAATGCACTCGACGTCGTCCCCGACCTCGTTGTCCCCCACCCCGGACTCGTAGCAGTGAACCTGGGAGCCGCCCATGTCATGGTCGGTCACGTCCTCGCCCGTTGCCGCCTTGACCAGGCGCGCGCCGCCCAGCGACATCGATGAGGTGCCCTTAACCATCGGGACGAAGTCGCTGAGGCCGGGAATGTAGGCCGTTCCGGCTGAGCAGGGGCCCAGCATGGCAGCCACCTGTGGGATCACCCCCGACATCTGGACCTGGTCGAAAAAGAGGTGACCGCTGCCGGCGAACGTCGAGCCGGCGGCCTCCTGGATGCGAGCACCGGCGGAGTCGAGAAGCCACACTATCGGCTTTCTGTAGCGGAGGGCGAGCTCCCTGACCCGAGCCGTCTTGAACTGCTCCCCGACCGCGCCCATCGATCCAGCCATGACTGTGAAGTCGTAGGCGATCACCCAGACCTGGCGGCCGTCAACGTAGCCATGGCCGGTGATGACGCCATCGGCCGGCGTCTTCTCGGGAGCGTCGACCTCGTTACCCCGCATGCTCTGCTGATGGGCGAGGAGGCCGAACTCGACAAAGGTGCCCGGATCGAAGAGGAGGTCGATGCGCTCGCGGGCCGTCAGCTTGCCGCGTTCGTGCTGCTTGGCGATCCTGACGGGACCGCCCATCGCCAGGTTCTTTCGGCGGCGGGCGCGGAGTTCCTCGACCTGTTCCTCGAAGCTCCCGACCGATCCCGTCACGGCTTCAGCCATCGCAGCGAATTCTAGGGTGGCCAGGGTTCGGGCCAGCCCGGATCGGGACTAGGCGGATTTTGCGAGACTGATAGAGTCGCTGACAGATTTGATTCGCATCGCCTTAGAGGGCCGCCTCCGCCGGGTGCTGGCCCTGACTCTGACCGCGATCTTGACTGCGGCCTGCGGCAACCCGTCTCAGCCGGCGAGCCTGCACGCCAGTCTGGTCGTGCCCGCCAAGGGCTACGTCCTCCTGAACGAACCCGTCGAAGTGTCCTTCGACAGGACGATCAAGAACACCAGAGTGATCACCCTCACTCCCACCACCGATGTGACGACGACGAAACAGGGCAAGAGGCTGCTCATAACCCCGGTCGCGGGATGGGTACCCGGAACGCGCTACCAGCTGCGCCTCGCCGGCATCACAAGCTCCGACGGTGGGGACTTGAAGACCTTCTCGGCAACCTTCTCCTCCCAACCGCGCCATGGCGTGGCCGGGTTCCTCGTCGGCGGCCAGCCGGTGACCGGCGAGCCGACGATCCCGGCGACGGCCCACGTGTCCATCACTTTCACCGACGCAATGAACATCCAGACCACCCAGCCGACGGTTAACGGGCAAACGGTGGCAGCCGGCGCGCTGAAATGGGCCGACGACGGCAAGTCGGTGGAGATCAGATCCGGCCTGCTCCCCTACCAGAAGTACGTCTACGGCCTCGGCGGCCAGCCCGCGGCGGCCAACGGCGAGGCCCTCACCGACCTTTCGACGCTCACCGTCCACGCGGTGGCGGTCGAGCCGTCCAATGAGAGCAGCGCGATCCCGGCCGGCTTCCGAACGATCCCGCCAGTTGAGGTCGTGATCGAGGACAGCGGTGACGCCCGCCCTCAAACGGGCTTCCAGAGGGCGGACCTGGTCTTCGAGTACATCAGCGAGTTCTCGATCAATCGGATGGAGGCTCTCTACTTCAACCATGTTCCGGACGCGGTGGGACCGGTGCGCAGCTGCCGGACCATCAACGCCTTCATTGTCTTTGCCTTCCAGGGCCTTCTGATGTGCTCGGGCGTGGCGCGGGGCACCCAGCACTACATCCCCGGCGGCGGCGGCCACATGACCAAGGCAGCGCCCGGCGTGATCGCCGACCAGGAGGTCGGGACCACGCATTTCTATCGCTCCAACAACAAGGCGGCGCCGCACAACCTCTACACGTCGAACACCCTCGCCGAAGGCCTGCGGACCCAGATCAATTCCGGCGACCCCGCCACCGCCTACGTCGTCGACCCGCAGCACCCCGACAGTGGCCTCGGCCAGCCGGCCGAGCCGCCGTCGGTGGGGCTCCAGGGCGTGACCTACGGCTACGACGCCGGTTCCCAGCAGTACCTCCGCTTCGAGCGTGGATCTCCCTTCATCGAGGCTTCGACGAACGCCCAGCTGAAAGTCAAGAACATCGCCGTGATGCACGTCCCGTTCCACTACACGGACTGGTCGGAGGACGGTTGCTGCGCCTGGAGCGTCTGGTACGAGATGGTGGGTACGGGATCGGCCGAACTCTATTCGGACGGCAGGCTCATCCACACGACCTGGCACATGGGCAACTCCGGCCAGGTCTACTTCGACAACAACACACCGATCTGGTTCAGCGATGACGCCACGGGCCAGGTTTTGGAACTGAACACCGGCGTGACATGGATACACGTCATCGGGAACGGCCAGAGCGGCTGATGTGCCCGACGAGGTCAAAGCCTCGACGAGTCCCCCGTTCACGTCCGCTGGACTGCCTGTCTAGTTGTTCTTTCTGGCCTTGAGGGCTTCTGTGAGCAGCGGGGCGAGCTTCACAGCGTCTCCGACGATCCCAAGGTCGGCCATCTTGAGGAGCGGCGCCTCGGCGTCCTTATTGATCGCGATGATGTACTTCGAAGACTTCATGCCGACCGTATGCTGCATCGCGCCGGAGATGCCGAACGCCATGTAGACGTTGGGACGGACCGACTTGCCGGTCTGGCCGACCTGCATCGAGTAGGGGACCCAACCTGCGTCGACGACCGCCCGGCTCGCGCCGACGGCGGCGCCCAGAGAGTCCGCGAGCGCCTCGAGGAGCGGGAAATTCTCGGGGCCCTGCATGCCCCGGCCTCCGCTGACGACGATCCGCGCCTCCTCCAGCTTGACCTTGTCGCCTGCCTCGACGACGCGTTCGATGATTTTCGCGCGCCGGCTGCCGGCGCCGATCGTCGCCTCGACGCTCTCGACGGTCGCAGATCCGCCGGTTTCCGAGGCCTCGATCGACTTCGGCCGAACAAGGACCAAGCCGGGGCTGTTGCGGACCTTCATCCGCGCGATCTTGGCACCTCCGAAGTACGGGACCTTGGCGACGTAGCCGCCCTCCTCAGCCTGGATATCGACCGCGTTGGCGACCTGGCCTACCCCGAAGCGGGCGGACAGCCGGCCGGCGACTCCGCGCGAGTCATACGTGAACCCGAACATCACGAGATCGGGGCTCTGTGCCCTGATCAGGGCCTCCATCGTGTCGGCTGCGGGCTCGGCCAGGAAGTCCCCGAAGGCGGGGTCCTCATTGATGAGAACTTTGGTGGCTCCATGTTTGCCGAGAGTCTCCGCGGCGGCGGCAGCGCCAGGCCCGAGGGCAACCGCCTCGACGTCGCCGCCGAGGTTGCGCGCAAAGGCGAGCAGTTCGAGCGAGATGGGGTGCAACTTGCCCTGGTTGATCTCTGCGTAGATCCAGATCCTTGCCATTTAGATCGCCTTCACCTTGGCAAGGAACGCGATGATCTTTTCGACAGCCGTGCCGTCGTCCTCGAAGATCTCTCCCGCCTCCCGCTGTTCGGCGTCCGTCACGTCTAGGATTTCTTCGGCCGCGTTGCCCTTGGTCACGCCCAATTCGGCCAAGGTCAGCTTTTTGACCTCCTTGGAGCGGGCGGCCATGATCCCCTTGAGCGATGCGTAGCGTGGCTCGCCAACGCCGGCCGTAACAGTGATGAGGGCTGGCACCTCGGACTCGACGGTCTGGTAACCGTCGTCCGTCTGGCGCTGGATGGTCACCTTGGAGCCCTCGACGGACACCCTCTTGGCGAAGGTCAGCGCCGGTAGACCGAGGAGTTCGGCGAGCATCGGGGGCACCGAGCCCGTATAGCCGTCCGTGGACTCGGGGGCGCAGATGACCAGATCCGGGCTCTCGGTCTTGATCGCGGCGGCCAGGCATTGAGCGGTCAGGAGCGCATCGGCGCCCGCAAGTTCGTCGTCACTCACGTGGATCGCGCGATCAGCGCCCATTGAAAGGCCCTTGCGGATGGCGTCGGACGCCTTGGCCGAGCCCATGGTGACGAGGATCACCTCGCCGCCGGAAGCCTCCTTCAACCGGAGGGCGGCCTCCACGCCGTATTCATCGCCCGGATCGAGGACCACCTCGCCGTCCCTGACAAGCCGGTAATCGGGGCCCAGCCGCGGCGTCCCGTTCGGATCTGGGATCTGCTTGACGGTTACGACGATCTTCAAACGCGTATCTCCATGCCCTCGCCTCTGGTTGGGAACCCATTGATTATGGCGCGTCGCGTTACGGGTCTGTGATCAAAACTTGATAGTCCTGAGGGGTGTTTAGGTTCCA